>CAYTVQ010000006.1:0-23005 GCA_964441615.1 uncultured Caulobacterales bacterium
GCGGCGCTAGGCTTTGGATTCCGGTGCGGGTTCCTGGGCCTCTTGCATCTTGAGATCATCCGTGAACGAATCGAGCGCGAATTCAACCTCGATATCATCACAACGGCCCCGTCCGTAGTCTACCGCGTGCATCTGACGAACGGCGAAACTCTGGAGCTGCACAACCCGGCCGACATGCCCGATGTCGTGCGCATCGATCACATGGAGGAACCCTGGATCAAGGCGACCATCATGACGCCTGACGAGCATCTGGGCGCGATCCTGAAACTCTGCGAGGAACGACGGGGCATCCAGCAGGAACTCACCTATGCCGGCAGTCGCGCGATGCTCATCTACGAACTGCCGCTCAACGAGGTCGTATTCGACTTCTACGATCGCCTGAAATCGGTGTCGAAAGGTTACGCCAGCTTCGACTATCACATCATCGGCTACCGGCCCGGCGACCTCGTGAGGATGTCGCTGCTCGTGAATGAAGAGCCCGTCGATGCGCTTTCAATGATTGTCCATCGTGAAAAAGCCGAGCAGCGCGGGCGCGCCATGTGCGAGAAACTGAAGGACCTTATTCCGCGACATCTCTTCAAAATTCCGATCCAGGCCGCCATCGGCGGAAAGGTGATTGCGCGCGAGACGATTGCGGCGCTGCGCAAGGATGTGACCGCCAAATGCTATGGCGGCGACATCACGCGGAAGCGCAAGCTTCTCGACAAGCAGAAAGAGGGAAAGAAGAAGATGCGCCAGTTCGGACGCGTCGAAATCCCCCAGGAAGCGTTCATCAAGGCGCTGAAAATGGACAGCTGAGAGGGTCGATGGGCGCGTGGAGCACTGGATGGGCCGGCGAGTGGGGCATGGTCGTGCACTCGGTCGCCGCCTACCGGAGCCCGGCCTTCACCGGCGACATCACGGTCACGACGGGGAGCGTGATCGACAAGTTCACCGACCAGTCAGGACCGCGGCCGATGCGCCGCGACGGCTTCCTCCAGAAGGGCCTGCACGCGCGCCGCAGGCGGAAAGTCCTCGGCGATCCATCGCGCTTCGACCTCTTCGACAACAGCGGAAACCAGGGGTCCGGGCGGGATGCCGAGCGCAACCACATGCCGGCCGGCCACTGGAAAAGCCGGCGGCGCCTCGGCCAACGCGCCGCGTAGACGCCCGAAATCGGCGCCCACGCCGCGTGCTTCTGCGAGTTTGAGGCCATCGTCATAGGCCTCAATACCCATCCGGTACAGGAGCCGGCGGCCGCCTCTGAAATCCAGACCCGGAACGGCCGCCGCGCTCTCAAGGGCCTTGCGGCGGCGGGCGCCGTCGGCATTCGACAGACGCAGGGCGCGGTCAATAGCCGCCGGCTCGCCGGCGCTGACCGCCGACCCCCCAAACAGCGCCGCAAGCCCCAGCGGCGACGGCGCGTCCGGATCCAATTCCTTCAGTCTGCGGAGCGTCTGGCGATCCGCCGGCGCCGCCCACACGCGCGGCAGGACTCCTGTCGCAGCCATGGCGTCGATGGCGAGCGCCGCATTGGCGTGCGCAAGGATGCGGCTGAACTCCCCGCCGATGCGCTCCGCAGACAGAATGTCCATCCCGTCCGCGAGCGCCGCACAGGCGGCCAGTCCCTCGGCGTCGAAACCCCTGGCGAATCGCGCCGAGAACCGGAAGAAGCGCAGGATCCTGAGATAATCTTCGCGGATCCGGTCCGCTGCCTCGCCGATGAACCGGACCCGACCCGCCTTGGCGTCTTCGGCTCCGCCAACGGGATCAAACAGTCGCCCGTCAAAGGTGAGATATGTTGCATTCAGACGGAAGTCCCGCCGGCCTGCATCGACCCTCCAGTCCTTCGTAAACGCCACAGTGGCGCGCCGCCCATCGGTCGATACGTCCGCCCGTAGCGTGGTGATTTCCACGCCAACATGATCGGCGACGCCCGTGACGGTTCCGTGATCAAGCCCTGTCGGCGCCGCCGTCAGACCCGCTGCCCTGAGCGCCGCAATCACTTCGTTCGGCGTCAAGGTCGTCGCTATATCAACGTCTTTGGGCTCGGACCCGAGGAGGCTGTCGCGCACGCAGCCTCCGACAAAACGGGAGCCTCCGGGATCGGCCGCATCGAGGGCGTCTGCAATCTTGCGAATCGGCGCCCGGCGCATCCAGTCAAAGAAGGCGCGCTCGGCGTCTGTCAGCGAGCGAAAATCCGCATTTACCGTCATGGGCCGATCGCACCATCGGGCGGCTTGTCCTGCAGAGCCTCGGCGAGAGTTCTCAATATCCCGGCTGTCAGACCCCAGATGTCGAAGCGATCAAAGGGCGCCGCAAAGATATTGTAGGCGACCCCCTGCTCTACCCGTTGCTGAATTCGGTGATTAGAGAGGTCTGACACGAAAGCAAGTGGAACTTCAAAGACTTCTGAGACTTCCCTAGGGTTGGGCCTGAGCTGCACTTGCGGAGCGATCAGACCCATTACAGGAGTCACCTTGAAGCCATAGGCGCCTTCATGGGCGCCGAGAGCGCCGAGCACGTTGACGGCCTCCCTTGGAATTCCGACTTCCTCTTCGGTTTCGCGGAGGGCCGTCATGACGGGGTCTGCATCGTCGAGGTGGACGCGCCCGCCGGGAAAACAGATTTGCCCGGGGTGCGCCGGCATCTCCGACGACCGCACTGTCAGAAGGACGGTTGGCCCCTGGGCGCGTTCAATGATCGGAATGAGAACAGCCGCGTCTTGCCGGAATTCCCGCCAGCGAGTCTCAAAGAGCGGATCCCCCACGAGATGGGGATTCATCTCGTTGAATAGCGACCGAACGCGCAGCGCCGGGGGGCGTCTAAGGCTCGCTTCGAGACGCGCCCGCCAATCTCCTATCGCTCCTGCTCCTTCTCCAGTCATCATATGTCAGCCAAGCGATCGCGCATCGTCCGCCGATCCGAGCGGAAAGAATTTGCCTTCGGACCAAACCCCGAACTTCAGATCTTCATCGCAGTCGCGGACTTCGCCCAGCGCGACAAGATCGTAGTAGACAGCGCGGGCGACCTTCGCCCAAAGGCCGGCCCGAACATGGATATAGGGCGCGGCGCCGCCTGCGGGATCCCTCCGGATAACGAGATCATGGCCGGGTCCCGCAGCCGCCTCGTCGCCGACATTCGTCGTGAAGACCAGTCTCTGGCCCCGCGACCCTTGCTCGTTTCGCATGAGGACCGCGAGGAACGGCGCGTCCTCAACCCTAATTCCCAGCTTCTCGACCGGCGTGACTAGGTAGTAGTTTTCGCCCTCCCTGCGCAGCACCGTTGAAAAAAGACGGACCAGCGCCGCGCGGCCGATCGGCGTTCCCTCGTGCACCCAGACGCCGTCGCGCCGGATCGTGAGATTGAGTTCGCCGCAATAGGGCGGATTCCAGGTCTCGACCGGCGGCAGGCGCCGCAAGGCGCCGGCGCCTTCGAGCTGTGCGGCGTAACGCATCAAGTCGGTCATCGAAAACGAACCGGCGCCGCATGGGCCTCACGCGGCGCCGGCCCTCAAGCTTCAGTGCACAATCCTACCGCGCTTCGCACGCGAGGCAGCGAGCGTAAAGGCCCTTGGGATCATTGAAGCTGTTGAAGAACATCGTCTGATCCTCCACCAGCCTCATTGCATTCTTGACGAGCTTGCTGCGACCGAGCACCTCGACTGTGTCAAGCCCTGCGATTTTCATCAGCCGGACGGCCGCGCCGCCAAAGATGCGCTGGAACGGCGTCTTCGTGTCGACGATCTCGACCACATCGAACTTCTCAAGCTTGGCGAGCCTGGCGGCCGACGCGATGGCCTCGTCGAGGCCGCCGATATTGTCGACAAGCTTCAGCTCCTTGGCGCGTCCGCCGATCCAGACCCGGCCCTGACCGATCGAATCGACATAATCGCGTTCAAGGTCGCGGCCTTCGCTGACGTTTCTCAGGAACTTCTCGTAGCCGTCTTCGGTCGAGCGCTGGAAGATGTCCGCCGCTTCCGGCGGCAGCGGTCCGATGCCTGTCGCGAGAATCGGCGCGAGCTTCGAAGTGCCGACGCCGTCTGTATAAATGCCCACTTCGGCGGCGGTATTTTCGAATGTCGTGAAGAGTCCGAAGATCCCGATCGAGCCGGTGACCGTCGTCTTGGCGGCCCAGATCTCGTCCGCCGGCGCGGAAATCCAGTAACCGCCGGAAGCCGCGAGCGACCCCATCGACACGACGACCGGCTTCTTGGCGGCCTGCAGAGCGAGAACGCCGTCGCGGATGATCTCGGAAGCGAAGGCCGAGCCTCCGGGGCTATCCACGCGCAGGACGACAGCCTTCACGTTTTCGTCGTCAAGCGCCCGCTTGAGATAGCCGGCGATCGTGTCGCCTCCAGCAGCTTCGCCGGCGCCGGCCTCGCCATCGACGATCGTACCGGCGGCGGTGACGACCGCGATATTGGGGGTATCGCTGCGATCCTTGTCCTTTTCGAGCGAAGCGATGTAACGCCAGTAATCGACGTTCTTGAACGACTTCCCGTCATCAGCCGAGCCGAAGGTCTCCTGCAGAAAGGAGAGTTGCTCGTGACGCGACTTCAGGCCATCGACCAGGCCATATTCCAGCGCAGTCTTCGCAAAGTCGCCGCCGGCCTGACGCAGCAATTCATTGAGCCCATCCGCGTAGCGTTTGACGGCGCCGGCGTCGAGACCGCGCGCCCGCTCCACCTCGGCCGCATATTCGTCCCAAAGCACGTTCAGGAAGGCGAGATTGGCTTCCTTGGCCTCCGGCGACATGTCATCGCGAATGAATGGTTCGACCGCCGACTTGAACGTCCCGACACGGAAGACATGGGTCGTCACCTTCAGCTTCTCTAGAAGCGACTTTATGTAGGTGCCGTAAGAGCCGTAGCCGTAAAGAACGACATTGCCATAGTCGTGCATGAAGACTTCGTCAGCATGCGCAGCCAGCAGGTACTGCTCCTGGCCGTAATAATCGCCGACCGCGTAGATCTTCTTTCCGGCGGCCCGGAACGCGTCGAGTTCCGTCGCCACATCATAGAGCTTGGACGCGCTGATCGCGGGGACAAAGAGATTGCCAAGGTCCAGCACCATCCCGGAGATGCGCTTGTCGTCCTTGGCCTTGCGGATGACGCGGATGAGGTCGTGGACCTCGATCTGGTCAGGTTCGTCGAACCCATAGGCCTGCTCGATCGCCTTTTGAAACGGGTCGGTTTCAGGCGCTTGCTCGACGAGCACGCCATTCGGATTGAGAAGCAGCGCTGAGCCATCCTCAATCGCGGCTCTCACCTTCGACCCGCCGTCAATGCCGCTTGTCAGACTGACGGCGACCCCGATGACGAGCAGCAGCATGACAAGACCGATGATGCCCTGCAGCAGCAGCAGGAAGCCGATCAGCAGCTTGCCGAAACCTTTAATGAAACCCCAGATCGTGAAACTATTCTCGTCGCTCGCCACCAATTCACCCCTTCTGACGCCGGCGACCTAATCGCCGGGCGGACGCCGGCCAAACCGGCCATTCCGGTTACTAGCCCCTCATTAACGCCGCCATAATCGACAGGCGCGCGCTCCGATTGATGGTAAAGACAATGGCTCTTCCCTCGCAATAGGCAAGACGTGATCGACGACGCGTTCGGAATGCTTGCCAATCCGTGGCGAAATCGGCGATCACCCGTGCTAGTTGAAATCTCTAAGCCATAAGAAGCCCTTAGGCGACGCGAGCCCCAATGACCCCTGCGGACCTGATCAGCGAGTTTGAGGACCTATCGGCCAAGTTTTCGGCCGCTCGGGACGGGTTGTCTGAGGTGATATTCGGCCAGGAAGAGGTCATCGACCTCACCCTTGCGACACTCGCGGCAGGCGGGCATGCGCTCCTGGTCGGCGCGCCCGGGCTGGCCAAAACGCTGCTTGTCTCATCGGTCGGCGAGATCATGGGCCTCTCGGCCAAGCGCGTGCAATTCACCCCCGATCTTATGCCCGGGGATGTTCTCGGGTCCGAAGTCCTTGAAGAGTCCGCCGACGGGCGCCGCGCGTTTCGTTTCATTCCCGGACCCATCTTCTGCCAGCTCCTGATGGCTGACGAGATCAACCGTGCGAGCCCGCGCACGCAGTCGGCGCTGCTCCAGGCCATGCAGGAGTTGCATGTGACCGTCGCGGGACTGCGGCACGACCTTCCTTCGCCTTTTCATGTGCTCGCGACCCAGAATCCGATCGAGCAGGAAGGGACCTATCCGCTCCCCGAAGCCCAGCTCGACCGCTTTCTGCTGCAGATTGACGTCGATTACCCCGACGAGGGCGCAGAACGCCGCATGCTCGCCGCAACCACGGGCGCCCAGACGCCAAGCGTCGCCGGGGTATTCGCCAGCGAGGATTTGAAGCGTGCGCAGCGGCTGGTGCGACAGATGCCGATCGGCGCCGCAGTCGTGGACGCCATTCTGGCCCTGGTCCGCGCCGCGCGCCCAACGAGCGACGCAACCGACCGCGTGCGCAAGATGGTCGCCTGGGGCCCAGGACCCCGCGCCAGCCAGGCGCTCTCGCTTGCGACGCGCGCGCTCGCGCTCATTGAGGGCCGCAAGGCTCCCTCCGTCGATGACGTGCGCCGTCTCGCCGGGCCGGCGCTCCGGCACCGCATGGCGCTCAATTTCGCGGCGCGCGCCGACGGTTTGACTACGGACAAGTTCATCGACGATCTGGTCGCTGGAGCGGCGTGACCGGCACGGGTCGAAGAACGGGAGCCCTCGGATGGGCCAGATGAAGGACGCAGCGCCAAAAATCCGGCGCGAGGCGGAAGAAGTCGCCGCTGCTTTTCCTGCCCTTCTAATCGATGCCGAGCGCGTGGCGCAGGCCGTCGCGAGCGGTCTGCACGGCAGACGCCGCGCCGGGCCGGGCGAGAATTTCTGGCAGCACCGCGCTTATGGCTTCGGAGACCCGGTCAGCGCAATAGACTGGCGGCAGTCGGCCCGCGCTGCGGATCGCCTTTTTGTCCGTCAGAACGAATGGGAGGCGGCTGCAGCCGTGTGGATCTGGCGCGACTCGTCCGCCTCGCTCGACTACCGCTTTGACGAAGGAACGCCGACGAAGCGCCGACGCGCGGATGTCCTCGCCGTAGCCCTCGCCATCCTCCTCGCCGAGGCCGGCGAACGCATCGGCCTCCTTGGCGGTCCTCGCGCCTATTACGGTCGTGTGGCGCCAATGCGGATCCTGGAGGCGCTGACGGCGCCCGACGCGGACGCCAAGGCGCCGCCACTCGGCGCGACGGGCTCTGGATCACGCATAGCGCTGCTCAGCGACTTCTTCATCGATCTCGCTGCGCTCGAATCGGCCATCGACGCCCATACTGGCGCGGGCGCTGCGGGCGTCCTGCTTCAGATAGTCGATGCGGCAGAGGAGGAATTTCCGTTTGAAGGCCGCATCGATTTCGAAGATGTCGAATCGAGCGATCGACTGGTCCTCGGCCAGGCAGCGTCGCTTGGCGCCGCCTACAGGAACAAATTCATGGCGCATCGGGACGCCCTCGCCGCCATCGCGGGGCGCTTTGGCTGGAAATTCATAGCCCACCGCACCGACCGGCCGCCGCATGCGGCATTGCTGTCCGTCTACAGAGCTCTCGCCGATTTCAAAACCCTGAAGTGATACAGCGCTGATGTTCTCGTCCTTGTCCTTCGCATCGCCGCTGGTTCTCGGCGCGCTGGCTGCGCTGCCGGCGATCTGGCTTCTCCTGCGCGCGACGCCGCCGGCGCCCAAGCGGGTGCGTTTTCCTGCATTCGAGATCCTGCGCCGGCTCCGGACTGGCGAAGAAACGCCCAAGCGCACGCCTTTGCCGCTGCTACTCCTGCGGCTGATCCTGGCGACACTCGCTATCCTCGGCCTCGCGGGACCCATGCTTAATGGGCCGGAGGCCTCCACGGCGGCGGGCCCTCTCGCCTTTGTTGTGGATGACAGCTGGGCTGCGGCGAAAGCCTGGCGCCTGCGGCAGGACGTTCTGGCGGCGGCGGCGGAGTCGGCCGCGCGCCAGGACCGCCCAATCTTCATCCTGACGACCAGCGATCCAGAGCCCGACGCCCTGATCGGACCGCTGACAGGCGAGGAAGCCCGCAGAACGTCGCAGGCAATGAGACCAAAGCCGCTGAGAGCGGATCGCGCCGGCGCCCTGCGACGATTGCCCGAACTCAAAAACGCCCTCGCCCGCCTGGGAGGGTCACCCGAACTGCGTTGGCTCAGCGACAATCTCGCCGGACCGGCCGACGCGGAATTCGAGAAGGCGCTGCGGGCGCTTGGCGATCTTGTCATCTACTCAGATCCCGGGGCTATGGCGCTACGCGCGCTGCCAGCTGCGGGCGCAGACCGACGTTATCGCGTCGAACGGCTCAACGACGCCCCCGGGTGGTCAGGAGCGCTCGTGGCGACGGCGCGCAGCGGACGCGAACTCGCGCGCATTCCTGCCAATCTGCCTGCTGGAGCGCTTGCGGTGGACCTTTCGCTGGACTTGCCACTGGCGCTGCGCAACGAGATGGCGGCGGTCGCAATCCACGGCGTTGCTTCAGCCGGCGCCATTCAGCTCGTTGATGCGCGCGAGCGCCGGGCGCTTGTCGGTCTCATCAAGGGCGCCGACGGCCCGGCCGACGATCTCGTGAGCGGCGCCTATTTCGTCCGGCGCGCGCTTGAACCTTATGCGGAATTCGTGGACGCGCCGCTTGACGAGCTATTGAAGTCCAAGGTCTCCGTCATCGTCCTCGACGACATCGGACGCCTCCGGGCCGGCGATGCCGAGACGCTGAGGGTTTGGATCGAGAGCGGCGGCGTCGTGATCCGCTTCGCCGGTCCCAACCTCGCAGATGCCGCCCAGGACCAGGATCCGCCCCTCCTGCCCGTGAAGCTGCGCGGGGGCGGGCGCGCCTTCGGCGGCGCACTCACCTGGGAGACGCCGCAAAAGCTCTCCGCCTTTTCGCCAGACGGACCTTTTTCTGATCTCCCTGTCCCCGAAGATGTCTTCGTGCGCGAGCAGGTGCTGGCCGTTCCGGGCGGAGAGACCAGCGAGCGCAGCTGGGCGAGCCTCGCGGACGGCACGCCGATCGTTACGGGCATGAAGCTCGGTTCCGGAGCGCTCGTGCTTTTCCATGCTCCGGCGACGCCGGGCTGGTCCGATCTTCCGATCTCGTCTGTTTTTGTCGGAATGCTGCGACGCCTTACCTATCTTTCGATCCTTGGCCCTGCCCGCGAGGAAGCCGCGGCCAGCGCCAGACTTGCCCCCTACCGCATTCTCGATGGGTTCGGTCGCTTCGAAAAGCCGCCGCCTGACGCGGCCAGCATTGCGGCCGCCGAAGCCGATCTCGGATCGGCGCCGGGGCGCCCCCCCGGCTTCTATGGGGCGCCGGAAGCGCCGATCGCTGTCAACGCGCTCGGTCCGGCAGACGATTTCTCGCCGCTTGCGCCCGCGAGTCGTGTCATTCCTTATACTGAGGAGCCCCCCGTCAAGCTTGGCGCGCCGCTGCTGTTGATTGCGCTCGCCCTGCTTCTCATCGATGGCGTCGTGACCCTGCTATACAGCGGCAAGCTCAAGCTCGCAGGCGGCGTGCTCGGTGTCGTAATTCTGCTATCGCCCGCACATGAGTCCGCGGCGCAGCCCGTCGATGCGCCGATTGACCAGAAAGTGCTCCAGACCGCGCTGCGCACCCGGCTCGCCTTCGTTCGAACCGGCGATCCGCAAGTCGATCGCCTCGCCGAGCGCGGGCTTGTCGGGCTCACCGCGGAACTCTTCAGGCGCACAGCCATAGAGCCAGCTCCACCTGTCGCCGTCGATCCCGAGACAGACGATCTTTCCGTCTATCCTCTGCTCTACTGGCCGGTTGTCGCCGGCGCCGTCGCGCCGACCGAAACTGCGCTCGCCAACATCGAGAACTTCATGCGCTTCGGCGGGCTCATCGTCTTCGACACCCGCGACGACGAGCGCGCCATCGGCGGGACAACAACGCCGGAACAGGCCGCGTTGCGCGAAATCCTCAGCCAGATAGACATCCCTCCGTTGACGCCTCTCCCCAAAGATCACGTACTGACAAGGTCGTTCTATCTGGTGGAAGATCTTTCTGGGCGCACACGGAACAATCCCGTCTGGGTGCAGGCGCAAGGGTCGGCCAATGACGGCGTCACGCCTTTGATCATCGGGGGCCGGGATTGGGCGGCCGCCTGGGCGATTGATGATTTCGGCCGACCGCTGCGTCCCGTGAACGGTCGGGGCGACTGCTCGCGCGATCCCGTCAGCGTCCAGGAGTGCGCCTATAGAGCAGGCATCAACATCGCAATGGTCGCCTACACGGGCAACTACAAGGCCGACCAGGTGCACACCCCAATCCTGCTGCAAAGGCTGGAGCGCTGATGCAGGAACTTGGATTCGATCCGCTTGTTCCGGTCTGGATCATCGTCGCCGCTGGCGCGCTTTCGGCGGGATTCGTTGGACTGAATTTGGCTCGCGGCGGCAAGGGCGCGCCGTTCCGCCTCCTGGCCGCTGCCGCTTTCCTTGCGCTGCTTGCGAACCCAATCCTGCGCATCGCCGAAACGACGCCGCTGGACGACATCGCGGTCATCGTCGAGGACACGAGCGCAAGCCAGTCTCTGGACGGCCGCGCCGCGGCGACTGCGAGCGCCAGCGCCGAGCTCGAAACGCGGCTGAAGGCGCTTGGTCGCGTCGAGGTGATCCGCCGCGAGGCTTCGGGAGAGGAAGAAACGCGGCTGATCGAGGCGATCGAGACCGCGGTCGCGGATGCCCCGCGCGGGCGGCTTGCGGGCGTTTTCGTCGTCAGCGACGGGCAGACAGCGGACGCAGAGCGCGTGCAGAATTTCAGACTTGAGGCGCCCGTGCACTTTCTGTCTTCAGGGCGCGCTGGCGAAGCCGATCGTAAGATCACGCTCATCAACGCCCCGCGTTATGGAATCGTGCGCAAGTCGGTGAGGGTCTCGTTCCGAATCGACGATGTCGGCCTCGACGAAAAGCCGCTGTCCCAGGACGGCCGGGCGGCAGTCTCTTTGCGCGTCGACGGCCGGGAAGTCCTGCGGCAATCTGTGCCAGTAGGCTCGGAGGTGTCGTTCGACGCTCCCCTTGAACGGCCCGGCTCGCTCGTCATTGAGCTTGAAGTCGAGGGGCGTCCGGGCGAATTAACCACTCGCAACAACACGGCCGTATTGCCGATCACCGCCATTCGCGACCGGCTGCGGGTGCTCTTGATCTCAGGCGAGCCGCATGCCGGCGAGAGGGTCTGGCGCAACCTTCTGAAGTCAGATCCGGCTGTCGATCTGGTGCACTTCACCATCCTGCGGCCGATCGAAAAGGGAAGCCCTTTCGAGAAAACAGACGATCTCTCGCTGATTCCGTTTCCGCAGGATGAGCTCTTCATCGAGAGGCTCGCCGAGTTCGATCTCGTGATTTTCGATCGCTACGGCTACCGCGAAGTCATAAACTCGTTCCACTTCGACAATGTGGCGCGCTACGTCGAGAATGGCGGTGCAGTACTGGTTGCAACAGGCCCTGAATTTGCGGGACCAGACAGCCTGGCCTCGCAGAGGAACATTTTCTTCATCCTCCCGGCTGCGCCAGCCGGACCGGCGATTGAGCGGCCATTCAGGCCCCGCCTCAGCAAGGACGGCGCCCGACATCCGGTGACCTCGGGGCTCCCCGACCAGGAGATCTGGGGACGCTGGCTGCGCACGATGCCAGTATCTCCGCGCTCGGGCCGCATTCTCATGGAAGGAGCCGATCGTGCGCCGCTTCTCATTCTTGACCGTGTCGGCCAGGGCCGCGTGGGCCTGCTGCTCTCCGATCATGTCTGGCTATGGGCGCGAGGGTTCGACGGCGGCGGTCCGCACACGGAGCTGCTCCGGCGCATCGCCCACTGGCTGATGAAGGAGCCCGAACTTGAAGAGGAACAGCTGACGCTGCTCGGCGTCGGAACTGATCTCGTGATCCGACGACGTTCCATGTCGGACACGCAGGCTCCGGTCGAATTGACCATGCCCGACGGAACTGTGCGTCGGATCGAGCTCGACGAGAAGGCGGCCGGGGCCTTCGAGACAACGATGGCAAACGCCCCGCGCGGACTCTATCGCGCGCGTTCGGGCGAACTCTTCGCCGTGGGCGCCGTCGGCCTCGCCGCAGCGCCCGAATTCACAAATGTGGTCTCGACAACCGCCTACATGGCGCCAATCGCCGCCAGGACACGCGGCGGCGTATTCTCCATCCGCCGCGGCGAAGGCGTCGCCCTGCCCGCCATTCGTCGGATCGATGCCGGGGCCGCCGCCCGCGCGGGCGGCGGTTGGGCGGGAATCATCGGCCGCAACGCCTTCCGAACGGACCGCGTCGAAGATGCGCCCTTCGCAGCGCCTCCCTATTGGCTGGCGGCGATCGCGCTGTTCATCGGTCTTGCCTGGTGGATCGAGGCACGGAGGCCGCGCGCCGCGCGGCCATCGGACAAAGTTTAAGCAATCGGTTAACGGCGCTTCAAAAGCCGGCCGCTAGCCTGCTCCGACCAGCCAAGCAAGGAGCGGGGCGCGCCATCATGTTCCCAGTGAAACGGACTCAGGGCGAGGAAACGCCGTTCGACAAGGCGTTCCGGAAAAGCCCTCTCGGCGCCCTGCTCAATCGTCGTGATACGGAGGAACAGGAAGAGCTTCCGCCAATCGATGTCGCGGCCGGATTGAACCGTGTGCTGAGGGCTTCCGGTCCGCCGCAGGCCGCGAGCGGGTCGGGCGTCGAACTCGAGCCAGTCCGAACGGCGCTGGCCTCGATTGAATCGGCGCTCTACGCCATCGACGGCATTCGAGACGTCATCGAACAGGCCTATGAAGTTGCGCTTTCGGCTCAGGATGTCGAGGACGTCGGCGGTCGCTCGCTTCTGGCCGAGAGCTATGACGACCTTCGCCTCTCCATCAACAAGATCGTGGAAGCGCTCGATGACCGCGCGGCGTCTCTGATCGGCAAAAACCCTCGCCACTTCGACGTGAAGCTCGGCGGCAAGGCGCACTATTCGATCTCCCCGACCCGCCTCGATGTTTCGCCCAAGGGCCTCAACCTTCCCCCGCCGCGGGACGCCTTTGCGACTTTTGATGAAATCAACAACGTGCTCGCCGAACTCGACACCGCCCTGAAGAAGGCAGACCGTACGGCCGCCGCCTACTGCCGGGACGCTCAGTATCTTATTGCAAAGATGACGGGCGGCGGCGGGGCGGAGTGATCACGCGTTCGCCTTTGTGACCTCGCCCATCCCGAATTCGCATTTCCAATACGATCGTCGCGGCGCCCTTGACCATCACCAGCCGGGGCGCGGTGTGCACGCCGACGCTGGCCGACCGCGCAGGCGCTTTTACACCCGTCTGAAGGCGAGAACCGCATTGAGACCGCCAAAGGCGAAGGAGTTCGACAGAACCCAGTCGAGCCGCCGAACCCGCGCTTCGTTCGGGCAGTAATCGAGATCACAGGCGGGATCGGGCTCGTCGTAATTGATCGTGGGCGGAACGATCCCGTGCCTGAGCGCGAGTATGGCGGCGACCGCCTCGACGCCTCCGGCGGCGCCGAGAAGGTGGCCATGCATGGACTTCGTCGAGGACAAGATCAGCTGGTCCGCATCTGCGCCGAAAACGTCGCGGATCGCTCTCGTTTCGGTTGGATCATTCATCAGCGTGCCAGTCCCATGCGCATTGACATAGAGTGCATCGGCATCGATCCTGAGGCCTTCCATGGCGGCGCGCATCGCGCCTGCAGCCCCATCCGCCGCCGGATTGATCATGTCCTTGCCGTCAGCGTTCATGCCGAAACCGACGAGTTCCGCGTGGATGGCCGCGCCGCGCCTCTTGGCCCTCTCATATTCCTCAAGCAGAAGCACCCCGGCGCCCTCGCCGATCACGAGCCCCTTGCGGTTCTTCGAGAATGGCCGACACAACTCATCCGACATGATGTGCATCGCCTTCCATGCCTCGAGCGGCCCGTAGCTCAGCACCGCTTCCGACGCGCCAGCGAGCCCGATATCGGCTGTTCCTGTACGGATGATGTCGGCGCAGACGCCGATTGCATGCGCGCCCGAAGCGCAGGCGCTCGAAACGGCGAATGCAGGCCCCTTCAGTCCGAGGCGGATGGAGAGATGGCTCGCCGGCGCGTTCGGGATGATGCGCAGAATAGTGAGCGGGTGCGGCCTGCGCCCCTTGGTCAGCATTGCATGATAGGCATCGTCCTGCGAACCGGCGCCGCCAATTCCAGTGCCGATGATTGCCGCGGCGCGCGGGGCAAGCTCGGGCGTGATGTCAATTCCAGAATCAGCCAACGCCTCTTCCGCCGCCGCTACCGCCAGGCGTGAAAAGCGGTCAGCACGGGCCATATCCCGGCCCTGGGATTCCGACATGGCGTCGAAGGCGTCCGCAGGGGCCACGGGCGCCGTCAGCTCCAGGCCGTCTCCAGGACCGAATGTCCGCTTGACGATTCCGCACTTGCCGGACTGAAGTCCCGCCCAGAATTCTCTGACATTGAGACCAAGGGCCGAGACGGCGCCAATGCCCGTGACGACAACGCGGCGCATCAGGCCGGGCTCTTCTGCGCCATGAGCTTGGCGAGGGCGTCGAGGAGATCGCCGACCGTCTTCATCTCGCCGAAAGGATTCTGATTGGCGTTGAAGGGGACCTCGATCCCGAGCTTTTCCTCAACCTCATAAATGATCTCGACAACTGCGAAACTGTCGATGCCGAGATTGGCGATCGGCGTCTCGCGCGTGAGCTCGCCGGTCAGACCCACTGCATGGGCCTTGATGATTTCGAGGAGCGCCTGTTCCATGTCCGCCATGCCGGTAACCCCCTTTTTGCATCGATGTAGCATGCGGGCCAGGGAGCGCCTAGGGTTGGGCGTCCGCCGCAGAACCGCTCGCTATTCGCGAAAATTCTTGAACTGCAGCGGCTGGTCGATCCCGAGCGCCTTCACGAAAGCTATCGCTCCCTGCAGTTCGTCACGGCTCTTGCCTGAAATGCGCAACTCCTCGCCCTGAATTGCGGCCTGGACCTTGAGCTTGGCGTCCTTGATCTCCTTGACGATCCTTTTCGCAAGTTCCTTATCAACGCCCTGCTTCACCTTGACCGTCTGGCGCAAGGACTGGCCGGCCGCTGTCTCCTCTTTCTGATAGTCGAGAGAACCCGGCGCAATGCCGCGCTTCTGCATGTGGCCCTGCAGAAGCTCGCGCATCTGCCTGAGCTTCAACTGATCGTCCGCATTGATCGTAATCACGCCATCTTTGATCTCAACCCGCGACTTCGATCCCTTGAAGTCGTAGCGCGTCGCGATCTCGCGCGTGATGTTCTGGATCGCGTTTTCCGCCTCCGCGAGATTGACTACAGATACGATATCGAATGAGGGCATGATGTCCTTCGCAATGAGGTGGTTACGGCCTGCGCAGCGAGAACGCTACAAACACCGCGACCAGCACGGCTGCGAGGCCGAACCACGTGAATGCATATTCGAGATGCCGGTTCTCGAATTCAACCCGCGTCGTCCCGCCCCTTGGCCAGCGGCCTGCGTTCTCGGCGCCGTTGCTATCGACATAGAAAGGCGGCGCCTCGATTCCGCGCTGCGCTGCGAATTTGCGCGGGTCCCGGACAAAGAAAAGATTGTCCCCCGGCTGATCTTTCGGCCGAAAGAGCTTCTGCAGGCCGGCCGGGGTTTCGGCGCGGCGAAAGAGGCCGACGACAGTCACCTGCGCTTCAGGGTTGCTGCGGGCGTCAGGTTGCGCGCCTTGGGGCACAAAGCCGCGATTGACGAAGACGATGTTGTCCGGGCGCGCAATCAGCGGCGTGAAAACATAATAGCCGGGCGCGCCCTCCAGAGTGCCGAATACATGAGCTTCAAGGTCGTGACGATAGACGCCGGCGACAATGACCGGGCGGTAGTCAAGGTTTTCGCCGGCCGCAGCGCGCGCGAGCGCTTCTTCGAGAGGAACCGGCGCAGCCGCAAGACGCGCCTCTACGCTGGCTACAAGGTCGCGCTTCCACTCCAGACGCTGCAACTGCCAGAGGCCGAGCGAGACGAGAATGGCGAACGCGAGCAGCGTCGAGACCGTCAGGATCGGATGAAAGACGAGCTTCAATCCTGAAGCCGCCCTTCCTCGGCTTTATGTCGGTATTGCAGGGCGACAAGCGTCGCCTTCATGGGCCGCAGCAGCAAAAGTATCACGAGAACCGCAAAGCATCCGGAAATGAGGAAGGCGACGGCGATCGGCGCGAAGAACACGAAGCGGGCGACGAAGGCGAGCGCGACGGCCGCGAAGCCGACGATGAAGATCACGAACACCGCCGGTCCGTCGCCAGCGTCGGCTTTCGAGTAATCGAGCCCGCAGTTCGGGCACTGCTCACGGATCTTGAGGTAACCGTCAAATAGGGCGCCCTGCCCGCAACGGGGGCATTTGCCGCCAAGGCCTGCAGCGTAGGGCGAGACGGGAGGAAAATAGGCCATCAGCCTGCCGACTTCTTGCGATAGATCACGCGGTCGCCCGACATAAACGCGTCCGTTTTCGACCACGCCTTCGCCGCGGCGACGACGGCGCCGGCCGACTTCGCCACACAGGTATCGCCCCTCACATCAAGCTGGCCGCGGCCGGCGTAACGGGACTTATAGCTCTCAGGAAGCTGCTCGCATGCGATCAGCGATACCGAAATGCCGCCATCGATCGACGCCGCAAGCAGGTACTGCGGCTGATCATCGCCTTCCCAGCTCTGCAGGGCGTAAAGACGCGGCCCGACCTTCTTGAAGCGGGCCAGCACCATTTCTTCCCCGCCCTCTTCGATTGTGGTGATCCGGTAAAGGCCCGTCGGATTAGCGCTGACCGTGAAGTCCTTGCACTCGGAGGGCGGCTGTCCCCGCTCGACCTGGCAGCCTTCATACGCGCCATCGGCCAGCGGCCGCGCCGAGGCGTTCGATGCGTCGAACAGGGGCGCCTCGCTGACAAGGCAGCCAGACAGAACCAGCGCCAGCGCGCCGCTGGCGAATTTCCTCAGAATAGTCATTACGCCCTCCCCTCAATGGGCAGCACCGGCTGCCAGGGGGCAAGTCTACGACAAGAGGCCCTGATTTCCGAGGACGTAGATGAATGCGAACAGGAACAGCCACACCACATCTACGAAATGCCAGTACCAGGCCGCAGCCTCGAAGCCGAAATGCCGGGTCGGCGTGAAATGGCCCGCGAGCGCTCGGAAGAGGCAAACGGTCAGGAAAATCGTGCCGATCAGGACATGCAGACCGTGGAAGCCGGTCGCCATGAAGAACGACGCGCCGTAGATGCCGCCGCCTGAAAACTTGAAGAGGCCGCCCGCAAGCGCCTCATTGTATTCAATTGCCTGAAGCGCTGTGAACATTACGCCGAGCACAATCGTCAGGATGAGGCCGTTCACGAGCCCGCGCTGGTTGCCAGTCTGGACCGCGTGGTGGGCCCAGGTCACTGTCGTGCCCGAAAGCAGGAGGATGAGGGTGTTGAGGAGCGGCAGCGCCCATGGATCGAGCGGCACGACGCCCCGTGGAGGCCACACGTCGCCCGTGTAGTGGAGGCGGCCGTCATTGCCGAGATAGGCCGGATTGCCCTGCAGATTGGTCATCTGGGAGCCGTCGGCGAGCGTGACCGGCTCAAGGGCGCCGGGGAAGAGCGCAGCGCCGAAGAAGGCCCAGAACCACGCCACGAAGAACATCACTTCTGAGGCGATGAAGAGGACCATGCCGTAGCGAAGGCCGAGCCGCACAACGAGCGAGGTGTTCTCGCCTGTGAGGCTTTCCTTGATCACGTCGCGCCACCAGGCGACCATGGTGAACAGCACGGTGGCGAGACCAGCGAAGAACCACCAGGCGCCCTTCAGCGTCAAACCGGCGATCTCAAGGCCTGCTTCGCCGGGACCTGACCGCATCCAGGCGACAGCGCCGATCATCATGGTCGCGGCCCCGATCGAGCCGACCAGCGGCCATGGGCTGGGGTTTACCAGATGATAGTCGTGCTTGACCTCGCCGCCCGCCATGGCCGTCCCTTTGCTTTGAGTTCGAGGGCTCTCCTATACCGCCCCGCCCACCGATTCAAAGCGGCCGGGGCGGCCGCGAGCGCGCTATTCGGCCGCAGCGCCGCCGCCACTGCCCGCGTCCTCCCAAGGGAAGAAGGTGTAGGCGAGCGTGATCGTATGCACGTCGTCGAGGTTGGCGTCCTCGGCGATTTTCGGGTCGATGAAATAGCTGACCGGCATTGAGACCTTCTCGCCCGCCGCCAGCGTCTGCTCCGTGAAACAGAAGCAATCGATCTTCTTGAAATAGACGCCGGCCTTGGCGGGCGTCACATTGAAAGTGGCCCTCCCGGTTACCGGGTGATCGGCCCGGTTCGCCGCCTCATAGAAAGCAAGCCCCGTCTCGCCCACATGCAAGGTCTGGGAGATCTGCTCCGGCTTGAACTTCCAGGGCAGGTGCGGATCGGCGGTCGCGTCGAATCGGATCGTGATCTCGCGCTCGAGCGTCACATTCGCCGGTCGGTCGGAACGCTGCGTCGTCCCGCCCCAGCCTGTGACCTGACAGAAGGCGCGATAGATCGGCACGGCGGCATATGACATGCCGACCATGCCGGCCACGACTGCCGCTACGATGAGGGCCGTCCTGCGCTTCGCCTGCGGTTCAGCACCGCCGCGCCGCTGGTCCCGTTCGCGATCTCCGGCATCCACAGCGGTCACGGCGCGCCGCCAATATTCGCCTGAATGCGAAGGATCGTGACGAGATAAACGATCAGCACGAAGCCGGCGACGCCAAGGCCGATCGCGATGTTGCGCCGCTGGCGCTGCTTCCTGGCAAACTCGTCTTCAGACATACAATAGCGCAAGGTCCTCGATCAGCACGGCGGCGAAGATCGCAAACAGATAGAAGATGGAGAACGCAAAAAGCCGCTTGGCGGCGGCCTTGTCATCGTCCGGAGACACGAGCACGCGCCAAGAAAAATAAACGAAGGCGGCGCCAAGCACACCTGCGACGCCAAGGTAGAAGGGGCCGCCCATGTCGACAATGAAGGGCGCGAGACCGATCAATGCCAGCACGACTGCATATGCGAAAATCTGCTTCTTGGTAGTCGCCCTGCCGGCGACGTTCGGCATCATGGGCACGCCGGCGCGCGCGTAGTCTCCTTCGCGATAAAGCGCGAGGGCCCAGAAATGCGGCGGCGTCCACAGGAAGATGATGGCGAACAGAAGCCAGGCTTCAAGCGGCGCGGTCCCCGAGACAGCCGCCCAGGCGACGACCGGCGGCAGCGCGCCGGCGGCGCCGCCGATCACAATGTTCTGCGGCGTCGAGCGCTTCAGCCACATCGAATAAACCACGAGATAGAAGAAGATGGTGAACGCCAGCAGGGCCGCAGCAACATAGTTGGACGCAAGCGCAAGGAGCGCAACCGAAAGCGCGCTCAAGAAACCGCCAAAAGCGGCGGCCTCGGCGCGCGGCACCACGCCCCTTGGCACTGGCCGGCCTATCGTCCGCGACATCACCGCGTCGATATCCGAGTCCCACCACATATTGAGCGCGCCCGATGCGCCGGCGCCAACGGCGATGGCGAACAGGGAGGCGAGAGCCAGCCCGGCGTGGATCGTCGCTCCCTGCGCCACCGCGGCGACCATGCCGACGGCGGCCGTGAAGATCACGAGCGACATCACCCGCGGCTTCAGGAGCGCAAAATAATCGCGCGGCCCCGCGATACCGGAGGCGGTCATTGGCGAAGCGGTTGCTGACTGGCGCATGCCCGGCTTATGCCGCAAGCCGGGGCGTGAGAAAACTGGCGCAAATGTAGCAGGCGGCGAGCCCGCCGCGGGCCGCCTAATGTCCGCCGCCAGCGGCGCTCTTGAGCCCGAAAACCGCGAGGACAACCACGGCGAAAGCAATGAAATAGCCGATCAGCAAGCCGGCCTGCATGTCGAGGATCTGCATGACGCCGGCTTCGACCAGGGTCCCCGCCCGATCGAAAAGGCTGACGCCCTCGCCGCGCGGGGCGAGGAGGTTTCGCAGGAACCCTCCAGCCGCAAACAGGAAAAGCGCCAGAAGCGTCACTGACGCCATCTGGCCCCGCCGGCTCATGATGAGACCCGCGACCGCCGCCGCAGCCAGGGCGATCGCAATCGTGCGCCAGTCATTCGAGAAGAAACTCGACCGGAACGCACTCTCAATGTCATTGAAAAAGGCTTCAATCACAACGACCCCTCCCCCAATCGGCCCCGATTTGAGATTAATCCATCCCGCCGCGGCTGGCTATCGGACGTTTGTCCAACGACGGGCCGCGCCAGGCGCCATATTCCGCCCTGCCTAACCGAAACGGATGCTGGGCGGCCGTCCGTCCGGGGATGAAAAAAGAGAGCGGTCGCAGGGACCGCTCTCCAGAGCCTTCATCAGTGATCAGATCGATCAGAACTCGAAGCGGAGGCCGAAGTTCGCCTGCCACACCGATTCATCGACGTTGCGTCCCTCAAGCGTAGTCGTCGGCAAAGCGAAGGCGTTGTATTGAAGCCTTGGGCTGCCGGCGCCGACATTGGGATTGGCCGCATTGCCGATCGTCACGATATTGACGTTCTGCGGGAAGCCGACCTGACGCAGGATGTTCGCCTCATCCGAGAACAGGTTCGGGAAGTTCTCGAGATCGACATACATTTGCGGACGGATGCCGAAGATCGACGGCAGATCCTGCTGGAAGCGGAAGTCTGCATCAATAAACCAGCCGGACCGGAACGCATTGCGCGGGGCGATCTGACCGGCGTATTTCATGGCGCCGACGCGCTCCAGAAAGGCGAAGAACGCCGCCTGGTTGAAGCCGCCGCCAAAGGTCACGTTAGGATCAGCAGGCCCCGTCGGAATGTAGAGCAGCTGGCGCTGGGAGCCGCCGCCCGACGACGTGTCGCCAAACGCGCCGGTATTGTTGAAGGTCAGCGAGAAGGGCTGGCCGGAGCGCGCCTGGAAGAAGAAGGAGAACTTCGTCTGAAGGTCTTTGAAGAACTCTTCGCGGTAGGTGAAATTAGCCGTGATGTTGTGGCGCGTCTCGTAGTTCGACGTCTGCAGCGGATTGTGATTGAGATACGCCGTCGAGACGCTGCGGTAGTTGGACGTCGAGACCGAGCTCGTCGCTGGGTTTGAGTCTTCCGCAGTCGTATACGCGTATCCGACATTGACGTTGAGGCCCGCCGGTTTGCCCATCAGCGGCGAGTCAAAGTCGAAATCCTTGGTGAAGGCGCCCGACACGGTGAAGGCTTTGTTGCCCTCGAGCGCGTTGGTGAGGATGATCGTGTCCTGCGACGCCTGGTTCTGGTTCAGCGGACAGCCGCTCGGCGCTCCGGTGAACGGATCGCGCAGATTGCCGGTCGGCGTCGCCGTGCAACCCGGCGAACGCAGGCGGTCCACGACTGCATAGATCGGTCTGCCGTCAATCGCCGAGGCGATCTGGTCGAGTGAAACATCGACGAAATCGACCGAATCCCAGCCGCGCGTGTAGAGGACGTCGATCTGCGCGGTCCAGTCGTCGAAGAACCCGCCCATCGCGCCGCCGAAATCGGTGTTGTGGGTGAAGCCGAAATTGGCGCGGATGACCTTGGGCACCTTGAAGTTCGGATCGACCGCGTCGGCGCGGCCGTCCGAAGCAGCGGCGGCAGCCTGTGCCGCCGCCGTCAAGCAAGCCGGCAAGGCGAGCGGCCCGGCCGGAAGGGTGTGCTGCGCCTGCGTGCAGGGCACGGTGTTCGGAACGACGCCTGACACGCGGGAAGCCTGGGTCGGACCCGCAAGCGTGTTTCCGGGGTTCGAGTAGGAGTTTGAGAACCACACCGTCGGATCGCCGCCCGTGAAAACGCCGGCGCCCAACCGGAAGGTTGTCGTGCCGAATAGCGTCTCATCCGCGTCATAGGTGAAGCCGAGGCGCGGAAGAATGGCGTACAGGCCGTCATAGGTCTGCTGGTTATCGAACCCGTAGCGCGTGACGAAGTTATTATTGAGGTTCGGCTCATCGCTCGACGAATACCAGTCATAGCGGGCGCCGATGACGGCCGTCAGCCGGTCCGTCATCTTCCATTCATCCTGGAGGTACACGGAGTGAATGGCGCGTGAGAAGATCGCAGCGGCGTCGTTGTAATCCCCGGTAAAGGACGCATTGGTGTATGCGCCGGCCGCGGTCCCATTGAAGATGTTGGCGCCGGAGGTGCTCGTATTGGTGCCGTAGCTCAGGATGCCGGCGTTCAAAGCCGCGAGATTCTGGAACACCAGCGTGCCGGTCGCGTTCTGGGCGAAGATATTGTAGTAATCGCCCTGATCGAGCTCGTAGCCGAGCGTGAAGGTGTGGTTTCCGACCTCGTAATCGGCCTTCACTTTGATGTTGTCGAGCTGCGTGACGAGCTTGTTGGCCGAACGCGAGAAGCCCGGGCCCGCGATGATCGCTCCCTGCTCGTTGGCGTCGATGACCGCGTTGCCGTTGAAGTCGTTCGTGATGCCGACGATCACGCGCGGGATCGGATTGCCGTCCTGCGCTTCGCCGCCGCCAAGGGGGTCCTGCAAGTCGTCGATGTCCGCGCGTGAGACGCGAATTTCCGTCGACAGACGGTCGGACCACTGGGAGAAGAGGCGAACCGAGTAGGTTTCCGAGGACGTGCCTGACTTGTAGAAAGTGCTCCCCAACGCGATCAGGTTGCTCGCCGCGTTGAAGTCGTCAGCGAAGGTCTGGAATTCACGCAGGCGCGCATAGGTCGCGGCGACCCGGTGGTTGTCGTTGATGTTCCAGTCGACGCGACCGAGGATGCGCCGGCTTTGGCGCGGCAGAATCGAGGGAATGCCGCCGAGGGTCGGAATGCCCCGCGCCTCGAGAGCGGAGGCGATGGCTTCGACCTGGGCGATCGGCGCGTAAATCCGCTCGCTCGCGAAGCCGCCGCCGAGGGGACCGACGTCCTGCGTCCGATTCAGCTTGTACTCTTCATAGCCGCCAAAGAAGAACAGCTTGTCCTTGATGATCGGCCCCGAAAAGGTTGCGCCCCAGCGATAATCCTTGAACGGAACGCGG
>CAYTVQ010000007.1:0-22389 GCA_964441615.1 uncultured Caulobacterales bacterium
TCAATCCGAATGAGGTTGGCGTGAAGAACGTCGTCGACAAGGTCGTTGAGATCACGGGCGGCGGCGCGGACTATTCCTTTGATTGCACGGGCTCTACCGAAGTCATGCGTCAGGCGCTTGAAAGCTGTCACCGCGGCTGGGGCCAGTCGATCATCATCGGGGTCGCCGAATCCGGAAAGGAGATCGCGACGCGTCCCTTCCAGCTCGTGACAGGGCGCGTGTGGAAGGGTTCGGCCTTCGGCGGCGCGCGCGGACGCACGGACACGCCGAAAATCGTCGATTGGTATATGGAACGGAAGATCGAGATCGATCCGCTGATCACGCACAGAATGCCGCTCGAAAAGATCAACGACGCTTTCCGCCTGATGGAGGAAGGAAAATCCATCCGCTCGGTGATCACCTTCTAGTCTGGAAAAACCGCCGGCGGATGGACCGCCGCAAAAAAGGGAGACGAAGCATGTTTACGCATTTGACCGTCGGCTCGAACGATCTCAAGCGTTCGGCCAGGTTCTATGACCAGGTGCTCGGCGCGCTTGGAAACAAGAATCTCGGCCCCATGGGTGAAAGCGGCGTCATGTACGGGAAAGACAGCCCTCAATTCATCGTGCTGAAACCGGCGAACAAGCTCCCGGCGACCTATGCCAATGGCGGAACGATCGGCTTCGCCGCGCCATCCCGCAAGGCCGTGCACGAATTTCACGAAGCGGGCCTCAAGAATGGCGGGACCTGCGAAGGCCCGCCGGGTCCGCGCAGTTTTACGCCGACCGCTTACGCCGCCTATCTTCGCGACCCTGACGGCAACAAGATCTGCGCCTATTGTTTCGCGAAGGAATGACGTCTCAGGATGCGCGCCTGTTTCCTGTCCGCATCCCGGCGGGAGACAGGCGGCCTTGCACATGACGAAAGCCGCAATTCGCGAAATCACGAGCCTGTCCAATCCGCTCATAAAGGACATAAGAGCGCTGCACCTGAAAAAGCGCCGCGACGAGAGCGGGCTCTTTCTTGCCGAAGGCGCGCGCTCGGTGCTCGAGGCGCTCGACTGCGGAGTCGCGCCCAGGACGATCATCTACGCCCGGGATGCGGGCGGCAGCGACGTTGTGCGCAATATCCGGGAACGGACCATCGCCGCCGGCGGCGAGGCGCTGGAAGTGAGCGAGGCTATTCTCGAAAAGCTCGCGCGCAAGGACAATCCGCAAAACGTACTCGGCGTCTTCCCCCAGCGTTACGCCGATCTCGGAGGCTTCGACGCCCGCGCGGCGTCGATTTTCGTCGCTCTCGAAGGCGTGAAGGATCCGGGCAATCTGGGCGCCATCCTGCGCACCGTCGACAGCATCGGGGCGGGCGGGGTCATCCTTGTCGGGAACACCTGCGATCCCTACAGCGTCGAGGCGGTGCGAGCCTCAATGGGCTCGATCTTTGCAACGCCCATCTGGCGAACCAATGATCTCGCTTTCCTGAAATTCTGCCGGACGTTCCCCGGACTCGTGGTCGGAACCGCGCTTCAATCGTCTACGGACTATCGCGCGGTCGCCTATCGCGCGCCGACTCTGCTCGTCATGGGGGCCGAGCAGGCGGGCCTGTCTGAGTCCGCGCGGCAAGCCTGCGGGGCTCTTGCGAAGCTGCCGATGAAGGGCAGGGCCGACAGCCTCAATCTCGCGGTCGCGACCGGGGTCATGCTCTATCATATCGACGACGTGCTCCATGGCGGCCGTTGACAGGGATGGGCGCTGCGCGTAAGGGCTCGAATCTTAGCCGGCCCCCTTGCCGGCCTCTCTTGCGAGCGAACTGATGATCAAATTCGATGCAACCATGCGCACAGACAGCCTTGCTGTCCCGTCGTGCGCCGCTCGGCAGGAGGACCGTTCCTAGGGCTTCACAAAGTCTGGGATGATGCCGCCCTCCCGAGCCCTTGACGCTCCGGAGGGTTTTTTTTGTTGCGTTTTTCGCTCCGGCGCGACGCTGAACCAAACGATGAGAAGCGAAATGTCTATGCTGGAAACGAAGCTCGATGCGAGTTTATCCACGGCAGACACACCCGGCGGTGCGTGGCGGCGCGAGCTGAGAGCGCTGCTCGCCCTCGGCGTGCCGATGGGTCTGACCCAGCTCGTCCAGTTTTCCATCAATACCGTAGACGTGCTGATGATTGGACGGCTGGGGCCCGAAGCGCTTGCGGCTGCGGCGCTCGGCCTTGTCATCTTCTATGCCTTCTTCATGTTCGCGCTTGGCCCGGCGATGGCGTTGTCGCCTCTTGTCTCGCAGACGCTGGGAGCGGACCCCAAAAATCATGATGACGTGCGGCTGTCGGTGCGCATGGGCCTTTGGGTCGCTGCGTCACTGCTGCCATTCTCGCTCGCAATCGCATTTTTTGCGGAGGACATTGCGCTGTCGCTGGGCCAGCAGCCGGTCCTCGCGGCCAATGCCGCGCCTTATGTGCTCGCGCTGGCGCCCGGCCTGCCGTTCATGATCGGCATCATCATGCTGCGGAATTTTCTCGCCGCCATCGAGCGCACGCGCTGGCCGCTCGCCTTCATCGTGGCGACGACATTCCTCAACGGCTTTCTGAACTGGCTGCTCATTTACGGAAACTGGGGCCTTCCGCGGCTTGAGCTTGTCGGAGCTGGCATAGCGTCAAGCATCAGCCACGCAGTCGGCTTCAGCATGCTAGCGGCCTATTGCGTTCTGGACAGGCGCGCGTCGCCATTCCGGTTGTTCAAGGACGTTTTGCGGCCGCACTGGGCCCGCTTTCGCGAAATACTGCGTCTCGGCTGGCCGATCGGCGTCTCGGTCGCGTTCGAGGCGCTGCTTTTCAATGCCTGCGTGTTCCTGATGGGTCTCATCGGCGTCAACGAGGTCGCCGCCTATCAGGTGGCGCTCAACGTCGCCGCGACAGCGTTCATGATGCCGCTCGGTCTTGCGATGGCTGGCGGCGTTCGGGTTGGGCTGCTGAAAGGCGCTGGCGACTCTGCGGGCGTACGCCGGGCCGCATCGCTGACGATCCTCGCGAGCATGGCAGTCATGATCCTGTTCTGGATTCCGGTCATGATCTCTCCGACCTTTGTCGCTGGTCTTTATCTGGAGGCGGATGAGGCCGCCAATGCGGCGGTCATTGTTCTGGTGGCGAGCTTTCTGCCGATTGCGGCGGCGTTCGGCCTTTTCGATGCGACGCAGGTCGCCGCCATGAACGGGCTGCGGGGCCTCAAGGATGTGCGCATGCCGATGATATTGACCGGCATATCGTATTGGCCGATCGGCTTTGCTCTCGCCTGGTTCCTCGGGCTCCACACCGATCTCGGCGCGGTCGGCGTCTGGTGGGGCCTTCTCGCCGCCCTTTTTGCGGCGGCGGCGTCCCTGGGCGCGCGGCTGTGGCTGCTGGTGAGGTGAGCTTGCCTCGCCGCGCCGCCGGCCGCATGATCGGCCTCGAAGACGGAGCATCCTGCCGATGTCAATGGACCCCGAAGCCCTCAATGAGCGCCCGGATCTCACGCTGCAGAAGATCGGAAAGCAGGACCTTTACACCATGTCGATCGGCGACCTTGAGGAACGCATCGCCTCGCTGAGGGCGGAGATCGCGCGCTGTGAGCGAGCGATCGCCGAGCGGGGCGGAGCCAAGGCGGCGGCGGACAAATTGTTCAAACTGTGAGCCTTTGGCCTAAAGACCCATCTGGCGCGCCGCGAGATCGAGCATGATCTCTTCCGAGCCGCCTCCGATCGCCATGACCCGCACTTCGCGATAGATGCGCTCGACTCGGTGTCCGCGCACAAATCCGGCGCCGCCGAGGATCTGCATCGCCTCGCGGGCGCAGAACTCCATGGTTCTGGTCGCCTGCACTTTGAGCAGGGAGAGTTCGGCGACCGGCGTTTCGCCGCATTTGACGCGCCAGGCGCAATTGTCGAGCAGCGCCGAAGAGGCGTGAACCTGACGCGTCATTTCGGCCAGCTTGTGGCGGATCACCTGATGCTTGACGAGCGGCTTGCCGAAGGTCTGGCGCTCGCGCGCCCAGGCGGCGGCGTCCTCGATGCAGACGCGCGCAAAGGCGATCGCCTGAGCCGACATGCCGAGACGTTCCATGTTGAAATTGGCGACGATGCCAGAGAATCCGGAATTCTCCGCGCCCACGAGATTTTCGGCAGGCACGCGCACATCGTCAAAACGGATGGACGCCGTATCCGACATCCACCATCCCATCTTGTCGAGTTTCGAGCGCGAGACTCCCGGCCGGTCCGCTTCGATCAGGAGGAAGGAGAGGCCGCCCGCGCCTTCGCCGCCAGTGCGGACGGCGACGGTCAGAAACTCTGCGCGGCAGCCGGAGGTGATCAGCGTCTTCTCGCCGTTCACCACATAATGGCCGCCGTCGCGCCTCGCCCGCGTGCGGATACTGGCGACATCGGAGCCGCCGGAAGGCTCGGTGATGCACAGCGCGATGATCTTCTCGCCCGCGAGCACCGGCGGCGCGATGCGCGCTTTCAGCTCTTCAGAGCCGAGCACGATGATCGGCGGCAGGCCAATGCCATGCGTCATCAGGGACGCGATGAGCCCGCCGGCGCCGGCGCGCGCCAGTTCCTCCGATGAGATCATGGAATGGAAGACGTCGATGCCGTCTTTGACGCCGCCATACTCTTCGGGATAGCCGAGGCCGATGAGGCCGGCCGCCGCAGCCTTCCTGTGCAGTTCCCGCGGGAAGCCTTCGGCCTCGTCCCAGGCGTTCACATTCGGCATGATTTCGCGATCGACGAAAGCGCGCACCGTCCGTCGCCACGCCTCATGGCTCTCATCGAGATGAGGCGAGGGGAGGCGCGTCGAATCGAAGTCGAGGATTGGCATGGGGCAAATCTCGGGGTCCGGGGCCGACGCGTCAACGTCCGCGCACAGCCGGTAGCGCTCGCCGAGAACCGTCATCGCGGCTATGAAGGCAGCCGTGTCATTCTGGGCGCTGGCAGGTTTGGACGATGCTGAAGCTTTATCACTGCAAGGGCGCGCGTTCGCTCCGGGCGCTCTGGGCTCTGGAGGAAATGGGCCTTCCGCATGAACTGCATTCCATGCAGTTTCCGCCGCGCGTCTTTCACAAGGACTATAAGGCGATAAATCCCCTCGGCACGGTGCCGGCTCTCATTGATGGCGAGATCACGCTGACGGAAAGCGCCGGCATCTGCCAGTATCTTGCCGAGAGATATGGACCGACGCCGCTCGGGGTCACGAATGACGAAAGGGACTACGGCCTTTATCTCAACTGGCTGCACCGCTCGGACGCGACGCTGACCTTTCCGCAGACCCTGGTCTTGCGCTACACGCTGCTGGAGCCGGAGGAGCGCCGCCAGCCGCAGGTCGCCGCCGACTACCGGCAATGGTTCCTGGCGCGCTGGCGTTCTGTCGAGGCAGGACTTGAAGGCCGCGACTATCTTTGCGCGGACCGGTTTACGATGGCCGACATCGCCGTCGGCTATGCGCTTTATCTCGCGCGCACGCTCGCCATCGACGAGGCCTTCACGCCGAATGTCATGAAGTGGTGGGAGCGGATCACCGCGCGCGAAGCCTATCGGCGTGCGTCGGAGAAGTGACCGGCTTGCCTTTCAGGGCGTAAGCTCCGCCCAGACCGGCACGTGATCGGATGGCCTGTCCTTGCCCCGCTCCTCCTTGTCGGCGCCGGCGTCTTTCAAACGGTCGGCGGCCTGTGGCGAAAGCAGGATATGGTCGATGCGGATGCCGTTGTCGCGCTCCCATGCGCCGGCCTGATAGTCCCAGAATGTGAACAGCCGATCATGCGGATGAATCTGCCGCAATGCGTCTGTGAGGCCGAGATTGACGATCTCGCGATAGGCCGCGCGCGTCGCAGGAAGAAACAGCGCATCGTTCTCCCAGGCTTTCGGATTCTTTGCATCCTCCGCTAGCGGAATGACATTGAAATCGCCGCAGATCACGAAGGCCTCTTCGAGCGTCAGAAGCTCCATGACGCGCGCCTTGAGGCGTTTCAGCCAGGCCAGCTTGTAGTCGTATTTCGGTCCGGGCGCGGGATTTCCGTTCGGCGCATAGAGGCCGCAGATTCGGACTGGCCTTGCGCCGGCGGGGGTGATCAGCGCTTCGACATAGCGCGCCTGATCGTCGCCTTCCTCGCCCGGGAGTCTGGTGATCGCATCTTCCATGGGATGCTTCGAGAGGAGCGCAACGCCATTGTAGGACTTCTGGCCGTTGACGATGGCGTTGTAGCCGCGGTCGCCGAATTCGAGCTCGGGAAATTTTTCGCTGACGCATTTCAGTTCCTGAAGGACGGCGACGTCCGGTTTCGCGGCGTCGAACCATTCGAGAATGCGCGGCAGGCGGGCGCCGATCGAGTTCACATTGTAAGCGGCGATCTTCATGGACGCGCACCGTCTTTTTCAGCTTCGGCTTTGAGACGCGCCAGCGCCGCGCGCATGTAACGGGGCCACAACAGCCTCACGATCAGTTCGAGCAGCGGCGCGGCGAGCGGTCCCCTGGGCGTGAAGGCGTAACTCCAGACAACGCCCACGCCGCCCGGCGACTGTGAAAACACCCACTCGCCCCGACCCTCGCGCACGAGAGCGCCGAACGGGCCTGAAAAGCCCATGGCGCGATAAGCAAAGCTGCGGTCGCGATCGATGGCGGTCAATTCTTCGTTCAGGGAGGAACCGTCCGTGAGCAACAGGCGGCGCGTTTCGCCGGGACGAGCCCAGTCGGCGACGCCTTCGATGCGCGCGACACCGGGCAGCGGTCCCGCCGGCCTGATGAAAACAGGGAGACGCGCGCCCGAAGCGAGCGCGAAGACCTGGGTGACAGGGGCGTTTACATCGACTGATTGTGAAAGCCTGATCTGGGTCATCGCCGCCTCGTTCGCGCCGGCCTCCTCGAAATCTGTCGCACGGGATCCGCCTCAGGAATGGAAGACGGTGAATTCTGAGAGATCGGCGCGCTCAGTGCGCAGATGGTTGACCGGCGCGTCCGGGTCGGCGTGGCCAAGGGCCATGCCGCAATAGAGCATCTCGTTCTCGGGAAGGCCGAGCATCGCGGCGACCGTCTTGGCGCGCGCCGCCCAGCACTCCTGCATGCACGTCGCCAACCCCTTTTCGACGGCGAGCAGGGCGATCGATTGCATGAACATGCCAAGATGCGCCCACTGGCCGCGATCGAAGCGGCGATCAATCGAGAAGAAAAGCCCGACCGGGGCGCCGAAAAACTCGAAATTCTTCTGAAACCATTTCAGACGCCCCGCCTTGTCCTCACGCGGTATGCCGACGAGCGAATACATCTGCTCGCCAACGGTGAAGCGGCGCGTTCGATGCGGCTCCCACAGGTTTTCAGGATATACAGAGATTTCGAATTCGTTGGCGAAGGGATTTTCTGCAAGCGCCGTCTTCACGGCGTCGACGAGGCGCGTGCGGGCGTCGCCGGTGACGACATGGACCTTCCAGGGCTGAAGATTGCCGCCGGAAGGCGCAAACCTGGCGGTATCGAGAATGTCACGGATGATGGCCTCAGGAACCGGACGGTCCAGAAAGGCCCGCGTCGAGATTCGCGCCTTGAGCGCGTCGGCGACCGTCGTCACTGGTAGACACTCCTGGCAGAACCGCTCAAATGCGAGGGCCACGAGCAAAAATCAAGAAGCAGAGGCGCCCGCGGGCTTGCAGGTCGCCTTCGTCGACCGCAGATGTCTGGCATGCGCCCAAGACTGATGCTGGCGGCGACGCTCCTCATGTTCGCCCTCGCCATTTTCATCGCAATGCGGGACGACCGCGCCTTCATGCAGAGCGGGCCGGAAGTCATTGTCCGCGAGCGGCGCGGCGAAGTCATTTTCGAATGGCTCTATCCCATCATGCCGCCCATGACCGCGCATTTTGAACGGGCGTTTGGCGAGCGAGGCGGCCGGGTCCGCCGCATCGTGATCGACCTCAATTCGCCAGGCGGCCTCGTCGATGAGGGCGCGGCGCTGATCAGTTTCATTGAGCGCATGAAAAGCACTCATGAGGTGGTTACGCGCGTTGGGCCGAACCGGGTTTGCGCCTCCATGTGCGTGCCGGTTTTCCTTGCCGGCGACGTCCGATCTGCAAGCCCGTCCGCGCGCTTTATGTTTCACGAACCCACCGCCTATGATGTCGTCAGCGAGGAAGTCGTGCGGCGACCCGATTTCGAGCGGCGCCTCGATTCGGAGCGCTTCTTCCGCAAGTTCATCGATCCGACGGAGATAGATCCCGCCTTCGCGACGGAGCTGCGGGAGAGCGTCAAGGGCCGCGACGTGTGGTTCACGGCGCGGGAGCTGGTCGAGCGCCGGGCGAATGTCGTTGAGATTCTGGAGTAGCCGACCGTTCAGGACAGCGTCTTCCCGTGCGTCTCGGGCAGAACGAAGACGCCGATGATGAGTGTGGCTCCGGCGATGATGACTGGATACCAAAGGCCGGCATAGACGTCGCCTGTCGCCGCGACGATTGCAAAAGCTGTGGTCGGGAGGAAGCCTCCGAACCAGCCGTTTCCGATGTGATACGGCAATGACATCGAGGTGTAGCGGATGCGAGCCGGGAAGAGCTCAACGAGGTAGGCCGCCATCGGCCCGTAGCACATCGCCGTGATGGTCATCAGTACGATGACGATCGCGATCACTGCCGGCGCGCTGACGCCGGCGGGCGCGGCTGACTTGGGATAGCCGACGTCCGCCAGCGCCTCCTGCGCTTCCGTCTGGAAAGCGGCAATGGCCGCGGCGCGGGCCTCTGATGAAAGGCCGGCCGGATTCGGGGCCATGATCGTGCGCTCGCCGATCCTCAGTGTCGCAATGGTTCCGGCAGGCGCGGCGGCGTTCTCATAGGAAACGCTGCCGCGGGCGAGGAACGCTTTTGCGATGTCGCAGGACTTCTTGTCGAACCTGTTGCGCCCGACAGGGTCGAACTGGACCGAACAGTCATTGGGGTCGGCGACGATGGCGACGGGCGCCGCCGCCTGCGCGCGGGCGAGTTCGGGATTGGCGGCCGCCGTCAGCAGCTTGAACAGCGGGAAATAGAGCAATGTCGCCGCCGCAAGGCCGGCGATCATGATCGGCTTGCGGCCGATCCGGTCGCTGAGCCAGCCGAAGAATACGTAGAGCGGCGCCGCAAGAGCCAGCGCGACGGCTATGAGAAGATTCGCCGTAAATCCATCAACTTTCAGATTACGTTCGAGAAAATAAAGCGCGTAGAAAGTGCCGGTATAGAAGGTCACAGCCTGTCCGGCGATGCAGCCGAAAAGCGCGATCAGCACCAGCCTCAAATTGGGCCAGCGGCCGAAGGCTTCTGCAAAGGGCGCCTTGGAGGTCGTCGCCTCCTCTTTCATCTTCTGGAATACGGGGCTTTCATTCAGCTTCATCCGAATCCACAGCGATATGCCGAGCAGGAAGATCGAAATGAGGAAGGGAATGCGCCAGCCCCAATCGGCGAAGGCTTCTGGCGAGAGCGCGCTGCGGCTCGCCATGATGATGACAAGGGAAAGCAGAAGCCCGGCCGCGGCCGTCGTCTGGATCCAGCTTGTATGCAGGCCGCGCCTATCGGCAGGCGCGTGCTCGGCGACATAGATCGCGGCGCCGCCATATTCGCCTCCGATTGCGAGGCCCTGAAGAAGCCGCAAGATGATGAGAATGATGGGCGCCGCCACGCCAATCTGCGCATAGCCGGGAAGCAGTCCGACAACAAAGGTTGAGACGCCCATCAGCGCCATGGTGGCGAGAAAAGTGTTCTTGCGGCCGACGATGTCGCCAATGCGTCCGAAGACAAGGGCCCCCAGCGGCCGCACCAGGAATCCGGCGGCGAAGGCGGCCAGCGCGAAGATGAAGGCGGTCGTTTCGTTGACGCCGGAAAAGAAATGCCGTGCGATGTGGGTCGCGAGCGCGCCATACAGAAAGAAGTCGTACCACTCAAACATGGTGCCGAGCGAAGAGGCGCCGATCACGAGCGTCTCGTTTGGGCGTTTGGCGGCCGGAGCGGCGATGGCGGTCATGTCAGCGGCGCTGCTCCGCCAGCGCCTTCAGGTGGCGCCGCGCATTCATGACATAATGCGCGGAGTTCATGGCGCCCCATCTGTCCTCGCCCTCCCTCAGTTCTCGGAATTTTTTCGCGGGGGCGCCAGCCCACATTTCACCGGCGGGGACTACTTTGCCGGCCGTCAGAAAGGAGCCGGCGGCGAGCACGCCCCCCGTCCGGACCACTGACCGGTCAAGCATGGTCGAGCACATGCCGACGAAACCGCCATCTTCGACCGTCGCCCCATGAAGCATGCATTTGTGCCCGACGAGCGCGTTGGCCCCGATCAGCGTCGGCACGCCGCCCATATCGGGGCTGTCGGCATGGACGATCGTGCCGTCCTGAAGGTTGGAGCCCTTGCCGACGACGATCCTGTTCGTATCTCCACGCAGGACGCAGCCGTACCAGACCGACGCATCCTCGCCGATTTCGACGTCGCCGCAAATGACGGCGCCCGGCGCTATGAATGCCGACGGATGGATTTTCGGCGCGCAGCCGTCGATTGCGTAGATGATCGGGTTCACGATTTCACCGCGTCGGGCTGGTTTTCTGGGCGGGCCTTCTGGAACGCCGCCAGCTTTGCGCAATTTTCATCGATCGCCAACAGTGTGGCGCAGCCGGCAAGGTCGACGTTGAATCGCCGGGCGGTCGCCAGTTGCGGGACCAGAAACACATCGGCAAGCGTCGGCGCATCTCCGATGCAGAATCGGCCGGCGGTCTCGCGCGCCATCTGCTCGACGGCCTTGAGCGCCCCGCCGACCCAGCGATTGAGGAAGGAAACCCTCTGTTCGTCGGAGAAGCCGGCTTCGTCCTTGAGATAATTCATTATACGGAGATTACCGAAGGGCTGAGCCTCGCAGGCGATGGCGGCCGCGATCGCCCGCGCCCTGGCCCTGAGGACGGGCGATGGAGGCACGAGGGAGGGGTGCGGATGGACCTCGTCCAGATACTCGATGATGGCCAGGGACTGCGTGAGGCGAGCGCCCTCTGCGGTGATGAGTGCCGGCACAAGGCCCTGCGGGCTGATCGCCCGATATTCGTCCGAATGTTGCTCGTTCTTCAGGAGATTGACCGGACGATACTCGAAATCCAGACCCTTGAGCGCCAACGCAATGCGCACGCGATAGGTCGCGCTCGACCGCCAATATCCGTAGAGTCGCATGACCCGTCTCCTTGACGCCGCCCCCGCACAGGCAGCACTCTTGCGCGCGTTGGGGTCCACGGCGCAAGAGCAGGGAATGAACGCGTCTCCGCAGAGGCTTGAAATCAACTTGCCCGATTGGCTCCTGCATTACGGCCGAGGCGCGGACGTGTTTCGGGACACTGGCGCCAGAATGGATTTTGTCATCAACGCGGCGCGGCGCAGCGTGCAGGCGGGCGGCGGGCCTTTTGCGGCAGGCGTGTTCAATTCCGAAACAGGCGCGCTTGTCGCCCTCGGGGTCAATCTGGTCGCCAGCCTCCGGCTATCGATCCTGCATGCCGAGGTGGTCGCCTTGACGGCGGCGCAGACGCGGCTGCGGTCCTTCAATCTCGGAAACGACGGCGGACCTGCATATGAACTCGTTTCAAGCGCTGAGCCCTGCATCATGTGCCTTGGCGCCGTGCACTGGTCCGGGGTGCGGCGGCTCGTCGTCGGCGCCCGCGGGGCGGATGTCGAGGCCTGCGGCTTCGACGAGGGGCCGAAACCCGCCGACTGGGCCGGCGAACTCGCCAGGCGGGGGGTCGAGGTGACGAGGGACGTTCGGCGCGCCGAGGCCGCGATGGTCGTCGCCGACTATGTGCGCAGCGGGGGGCTCATCTACGGACCATCTTTGGCCGGAACCGCGGCTTCCTGAATTTGTCGAAAATTTTCCGGCAATTGTTTTCGATTCCTTGTGCCGACCTAAAGCAAGCTGTCGGCGGGGAAGCACATGCCCGAATTGCTGACGAGAGAGCAGGCAGAAGCCATTCGCACCATGTCGGCGCGTCTCGGCGGCTCGCCGGTCCTGAACAGTCTTGCGGAATTGGGGCCGCCCGAGCGGCGCGGCCGTGCGGCGTCCCAAGCCCCGGTCAAACCCTCGCGCCGCAGGTCAGATCCGGACCCGCAATTTGTGGAGGAACATCTGCGCAGGGACGCAAACGGGGTCATTCTCGACATTGCGAATGTGTTGCGCGTCCTCGAGCGCCATCCGGAATTTTCGGGCCGCTTCCGGTTCAACGAGGGGATGGGAAAGGTCTGCGACCGCGGCAAGGTTCTGCTGGGCTGGCAAATCGACGAACTGACGGCCGTCCTTCAGGAGCGGTTCCTGCCAGGCATCCCGGACGGGCTTGTCGCAAAGGCCGTCGCGATTGTCGCCCATCGCGCTTCGGAAGATCAGGACTGACCGTCTCGGCGGCGATTGCCGAAGATTAGTAACATGTGTTACTAATTAGCCGGAGGCGCATCATGACCGATCTATACGACAATCCCATTGGCACGGATGGCTTTGAATTCGTCGAATTCACCGGCCCCAAGCCGGACGATCTCGCAAAGCTGTTCGAGATCCTGGGTTTCACGGCGGTCGGCAAACACCGCTCGAAGGACGTCATTCATTATCGGCAGGGCGAGATCAATTTCATCCTCAATCGGGAGGCTTCTGGCCAGCCGAGCCAGTTCCGGGACGTCCACGGGGCCGGGGCCAACGCCATGGCGTTTCGGGTGCGCGACGCCGCCGAGGCTTTTCGGGAGGCGGTGAAGAGGGGAGCGAGGCCGATCGAATCGAAGGCCGGCCCGATGGAGCTCAATATTCCGGGCATCGAGGGGATCGGCGGCCTCAACGTCTATTTCGTCGATCGCTACGGCGCACGTTCGATCTACGATGTCGATTTCGCGCCGATTCCAGGCGTCGATCCGAAAATGAGCGACGCGGGCCTGAAGTACATCGACCATCTCACGCACAACCTGCAGCGCGGCAACATGGCGAAGTGGGCTGAGTATTACGAGAAAATCTTCAATTTCCGCGAGATCCGGTATTTCGACATCGAAGGCAAGCTGACGGGGCTTGTCTCCAAGGCGATGACGAGTCCCTGCGGCAAGATCCGCATCCCCCTCAATGAAAGCCAGGACGACAAGTCTCAGATCGAAGAATTTCTGCACCGATATAACGGCGAGGGCATCCAGCACGTCGCTCTTGGTACAGACAACATATATTCGACGGTCGAGGCCCTGCGCCGGCGCGGCGTGCCGTTCCAGTCGACCCCCGGGTCCTATTACGATCGCGTGAACGACCGCGTCCCCGGACATGGCGAGGACCTGGAACTCTTGCGCCGCAACGCGATCCTCATCGATGGCGCGCCGACGCGCGGGCAGGGGCTGCTGCTGCAGATCTTCACGCAGGATGCAATCGGGCCCATTTTCTTCGAGATCATCCAGCGCAATGGCAATGAGGGCTTCGGCGAGGGCAACTTCAAGGCGCTGTTCGAGTCGATCGAGGAAGACCAGATCCGGCGTGGAGTGCTGAAGGCCTAGCATGGCGGCCCTCGTTCTTGAGGAGTTTCTCCCTTACAGGATCGTCGTTCTCGGCGACCGCCTCAGCCGGCGCCTTGCGCGCGCCTATGCCGACGAAGGCATCACGATCCCGGAGTGGCGCGTGCTCGCGGTCATCAGCCAGAAGCCGCGGATGGCCGCACGCGACGTGACGGCGAAAACGCCCATGGACAAGATGGCGGTCTCCCGAGCTATCGCGTCGCTCGAAGCCAAGGGCCTCGTGACGCGCGCTGAGGACTTGTCCGACCGCCGTGTATTCGCGGTCGCGCTATCGCGGAAGGGTCGGGAAGCGTTCAGCCGCATCGCCCGCCGCGCGATTGCATTCGAGCGGCAGTTGCTGAAGCAGCTTGGCGAGGAAGAGCAACATTGCTTCCGGGCCGCGCTCGACCGTCTCGACCGGATTGGCGAAAACGCAGCGGCGACTCATCCGTAGGCAGTCAGAGCGGCTGCGCGCCGACCTTGCGTTTTAGGTCCGCGATCAGCGCGTCGATGCCCGCTGTTCCGCCGCCATTGTTGGCGATGACGGACTTGAACTGGCTCTGCTGCTCAATGGCCAGCCACACGCCGTCGGCCCCGGCGTCCACAATCGACATCTTTCCGTCGGCCGCCCGGTAGACGCGCCAGGTAAATACTGTCTCGGCGAAGGGCTCGCCGGGTTTGACGTCGGCGAATCTGCTGCTCACTACGATGTCGTTGACGGCGCGATCGACCGAACCCGTCACCTTGAGCCGCTGACCATTGTACTCTGCGAGCGCCTCCTGATAGATCTGCGTCGAATAGCGGCGCACCAGCGGAAAGTAGACTTCCTTCTGCGCCGGCGTGATCACGCGGCCATACTGTCCGAGCGCGAACATGGCGACGCGCTTCATATCGACATAGGCATCGACAAGGCGCTCGACGCCGGCGTCGCGGGCGGCCCGATCCGGCGATTTGAAGACTTCATTCGCCTCGGCGAGGATTTTCCCGACGAAGGCCTCCGCAGCCTGATCGGCCCTTGCCGGCGCGGCGCCGAGGGCGACTGCGGCGATCAGAACGGAAAGACCTGCCCGGCGGGTGATCAATTGCAGCATCGTCAGACCTATTCGATCTCGTCCAGTTCTTCGAAAGCTCCGATATCGGGAAGGTCATCGTAGTTTTCAACGCCGTCCCTGATCTCCCGCTCGCGAGACTGCACATAAAAACTGCGGAATGACGCGTAGGGGTCGAGAGACTTCTCCTTCAGCTGCTCGACGGGCTCGATCGCCGGCTCGCGAAAGGCGATCGCGGTCGCGCCGAAACGGGAATACCGCGCATACTCCGCCGGATTTGTCTGAATCCAGAACAAGGGATCCGCGGCGATGTCGAATATGCGGCCGACGCCGTCGCGCAGCGAGCTTGGCCCGAACAGCGGCAGATAAAGATAGGGTCCGGACCCGATTCCCCAGACGGCGAAGGTCTGTCCGAAATCCTCAGAGTGCGGAGCGATGCCCCATTTCGCGGCGACGTCGATGATGCCGCCGACGCCGACGGTCGAATTGATTACGAAGCGGGCGAGGGTTTCGCCGGCGCGGCGCGGCTTGCCCTGAAGGATGTCATTGACGAGGACTCCCGGCGTCTCGGCGTTATCGAGAAAATTGCGCAAGGACCTGCGCATGCCCGAGGTCGTCACCGCCCGGTAGCCTTTCGCCGCGGGGACCAGCAAGCCCTCGTCGAAGACATTGTTCGCCGAATACATGGCGCGGTTGAAGCCTTCGAACGGATCCCGGATCAGCGCATCGTCATCCTGCGGGGAGTCATCGGGAGCCTCGGACCCGCTTTCATCCGCAGGCGGCGCTTCAGACCCTTCCGCCGAAACGGGACCGGTCGCGGCGTCGGCGTCCTGCGCCCCAGCGACGCCGCCGGCTGTGAGGGCGGCCGACGCCGCAGCAGCCAGCAACAAGCTCTTGCCCCTCATATGGCGCATCGACCCCTCTCCCCTTCCGCGCCCATCTAATGGCGGAATCGTCGCAAGGTAACCACTTTTAACGCCGATCGGCCCTTAACGGATTGTTACCGGAGGGATGGATTGTCCTTCACATAAGGATATGTTTATATCTCCCTTATGCTGGACGCCACGCTCAACATATTCCGCGCCGTCGGGGAGGAGACGCGCCTCCGGATCATGGCGCTGCTCCTTCGAGGAGAGCTCACTGTGAGCGAACTCACGCAGATCCTCGGCCAAAGCCAGCCGCGGGTCAGCCGTCATCTCAAGATCCTCGCCGACGCAGGACTGGTGGAACGCTACCGCGAGGGATCCTGGATGTTCTATCGGGCGACCCGGAACGCTGGCGAGCCTGCAGGGGCCATTCGGCGCATGCTCGCCGGAATCGTCGATTCCGATGACCGGGTCGTCGCCCGCGATCGCGACCGTTTCAGCCAGAGCCGCGAGGCGCGAAACCGGGCGGCGGCCGCCTATTTCGAGAAAAACGCCGCAGACTGGAATGAAGTCCGGCGGCTGCATCTGCCGGAATCCGACATTGAAGCGCGCATGCGGGCGCTGATCGGGGACGAAAGGGTGAAGCTGTTTGTGGATCTCGGCACCGGGGCCGGACGCATGCTCGAACTCTTCGCCGACCGCTACGAGCAGGGCGTCGGCTTTGACCTCTCGCGCGAGATGCTGGCCGTCGCCCGCGCCAATCTCGAACGCGCCGGGGTCAGCCACGCGCAGGTCCGCCTCGGCGACATTTTTTCGGCGCCGGTCGAAAGCGGCTCGGCCGACCTCGTCTGCCTGCATCAGGTGCTTCATTATCTCGCCGAGCCGGACGCCGCGGTGCGCGAGGCGGCGCGGCTCCTCAAGCCCGGCGGGCGACTGCTGATCGCCGATTTCGCGCCCCACGAACTCGAATTCCTGCGCGAGGAGCATGCCCATCGTCGCCTCGGCTTTTCGGACGAGGAGGTGAAATCCTGGCGTAAGGACGCGGGCCTCGATCTCCTCGCGATGGAAAGCCTGTCGCCGCAATCCGGCGAGAAGCAGAAGCTCACTGTAAAGCTCTGGCTGTGCGCCGCCCCTGAGACAGTCCGTAAGCTGAAGACAAAGGCGGCTTAGGGAATACATGTCCGATCTCCACGTCTCTTTCGAGTTCTTCCCTCCCAAGACCGAGGCGATGCACCAGAAACTGTGGTCGGCGGTGCAGAAGCTGGCCCCGCTCAATCCGGACTTCGTGTCGGTGACCTACGGCGCCGGAGGCTCCACGCGCGAGCGCACCCACGAGACCGTTACGCGGATCCTTGGCGAAACTGCGCTCGGCGTCGCTGCGCACCTGACCTGCGTCGCCGCGACGCGCGAGGAGGTGGACGAGGTGCTGCGCCGCTACTGGTCGAGCGGCGTCAAGCACATCGTGGCGCTGCGCGGAGATCCGCCTGGCGGCGCCGGCGAGCCTTATCGCGCTCACCCGGGCGGCTACGCCAATGCGGCCGAGCTTGCGGCAGGGGCGCGGCGGATCGCGCCGTTCGAGATTTCTGTCGGCTGCTATCCTGAAAAGCATCCCGACAGCGCCTCGTTTTCGGCCGATATCGACATGCTCAAGAAGAAGATCGACGCTGGCGCGACGCGCGCCATAACCCAGTTCTTTTACGACAATTCCGTCTACTTCCGGTTTCTGGACAAGGTCCGGGCCGCCGGCGTCCAAATCCCGATTGTGCCCGGCGTCATGCCTGTGACGAATTTTGCGGGCCTGCGCAAAATGGCCGACATTTGCGGCGCGACTATCCCTGGACGACTGGTCAAGCTCTTCCAGAATCTCGACGAGGACCCGGCGACCCGCCAGTTGATCGCTGCGACCGTTGCGGCGGAGCAGTGTCACGATCTCGCCGAGCAGGGCGTGAAGCATTTTCACTTCTACACATTGAACCGGGACGATCTCGCCTACGCGCTCTGTCTTATGCTGGGCGTGCGTCCAAAGGTTGAGCCGAAGGGCTCGGAAGCCGCGGCATGACCCTGCCGACCTTCGTCAATATCGGCGAGCGCACCAACGTCACCGGCTCGGCGAAATTCCGTAAGCTGATCAAGGACGGTCATTACGAGGAGGCCCTCGCTGTCGCCCGCCAGCAGGTGGAGAACGGCGCCCAGATACTCGACGTCAATATGGACGAGGGCATGCTGGATGGCGTCGCCGCGATGCGGACCTTTCTGCGTCTGATCGCCTCCGAGCCCGACATCAGCCGCGCGCCGATCATGATCGACTCCTCCAAATGGGAGGTGATCGAGGAAGGTCTGAAGAACGTCCAGGGAAAGGCCATCGTCAATTCGATTTCGCTGAAAGAAGGCGAGTCAAAGTTTCTCGAGCAGGCCCGCAAGATCAGGCGCTATGGCGCCGCGGCCGTCGTCATGGCCTTTGACGAAAAGGGCCAGGCCGACACGGCGGCGCGCAAGAAAGAGATCTGCGCGCGCTCCTACAGGCTGCTGGTTGATGACGGCTTTCCGCCCGATGACATCATCTTCGATCCCAACATATTCGCCGTCGCGACCGGGATCGAAGAGCACGACAACTACGCCGTCGATTTCATCGAAGCGACGCGGTGGATCAAGGAGAATCTGCCGGGCGCCAAGGTCTCCGGCGGCGTTTCCAACATCTCGTTCTCCTTCCGGGGCAATGAGCCCGTGCGCGAGGCGATGCACTCGGTGTTCCTCTACCACGCCATACGGGCCGGCATGGACATGGGAATCGTCAACGCCGGCCAGCTCGCCATTTATGACGAGATTGCGCGCGAGCTGCGCGAGCCGGTCGAGGATGTGATCCTCAACCGTCGCAGAGACGCGACCGAACGCCTTCTCGAAGTTGCGGAACGCTATCGCGGGGAAGCGGGCAAGAAGGCGGAGGCGGATCTTTCCTGGCGTTCAGCGCCGGTCGAGGAGCGGCTTCGCCATGCGCTGGTCAAGGGGATCGTCGAATTCATCGCCGCGGACGCTGAAGAGGCGCGGGTCAAGCTCGGCCGTCCGCTGTTCGTGATCGAGGGTCCGCTTATGGACGGCATGAATGTCGTGGGCGACCTCTTCGGCTCAGGGAAAATGTTTCTGCCGCAGGTGGTCAAGTCCGCGCGCGTCATGAAGCAGGCCGTGGCCTGCCTCACTCCCTTCATGGAGCAGGAAAAGCGCGAACAGGGACTCGATCAGGGAAAGCCCAATGGCGTCATAGTGATGGCGACCGTCAAGGGCGACGTGCATGATATCGGCAAGAACATCGTCGGCGTCGTTCTTCAGTGCAACAACTACAGGGTGATCGATCTCGGCGTCATGGTCCCCGCCGAGAAGATACTCGCCGAGGCGAGGGCGCATGACGCTGACATGATCGGGCTGTCCGGCCTCATCACGCCCAGTCTCGACGAGATGCGCCATGTCGCCGCCGAGATGAAACGGCAGGCGTTCTCGATTCCGCTCTTGATCGGCGGCGCGACCACGAGCAAAGCGCATACGGCGGTCAAAATCGCGCCGAACTATGATGGCGGCGTCGTCTATGTCGCCGATGCGAGCCGGGCCGTCGGGGTCGTCGGCGCGCTCATGTCGCCAGAACGCAAATCGCAATTTCTCGCCGACACCGACGCCGACTACGCCAAAATCCGCGACAGCCACGCGCGAGGCCAGGAGCGATCGCGCCGTCTGCCGCTCGCCGAGGCGCGGGCGCGGCGGTTCGCGATCGACTGGAAGAACTACGCGCCGCCAAAGCCGAGCTTCATCGGCGTTCGGGCTTTCAGAGACTACGATCTTGCGACCCTCGCGCGCCATATCGACTGGACGCCCTTCTTCTCCGCCTGGGACCTTGTCGGCCGCTACCCGGACATCCTCGATGACGCCATGGTCGGCGAGCCCGCACGGGCGCTTTTCAAGGACGCGAACGCCATGCTGCGCGACATCGTCAGCCGCAGGCGGCTGACGGCGCATGGCGCTGTCGGCTTCTGGCCCGCGGCTTCGGAGGGAGACGATATCGTTCTCTACAAGGATGAGTCGCGAGATGAGGAGCTTGCGCGCCTTTTCGGTTTGCGCCAGCAGATGCCAAAACGCGAAGACAGCGCAGCCAATCTCTGCCTTTCGGACTTCGTGGCCCCTGCGTCCTCAGGAGCGGCGGACTATGTCGGCCTGTTCGCCGTGACCGCGGGCCTCGGCGAAGAGGAGCTCGCGCAGTCATACGAGCGCGCCAACGACAATTATTCGGCGATCATGGCGAAAGCGCTCGCTGATCGGTTGGCCGAGGCTTTTGCCGAACACTTGCACGAGCGCGTGCGGCGGGAATTCTGGGGCTATGAGAAAGGTCCCGGGAAGTCCGTCGAGGCGCTGATCAAGGAGGACTATCAGGGCATTCGTCCTGCGCCTGGCTATCCTGCCCAGCCGGATCACACGGAAAAGGCGACGATCTTCCGTCTCCTGAACGCCGGAGAAAACTCCGGCATGGGGCTCACCGAAAGCCTGGCCATGACGCCGCCCGCTTCCGTGTCGGGTCTCTATTTCAGCCACCCGAACGCGCATTATTTCGGCGTCGGCCATATCGGGCGCGACCAGCTTGAGGATTACGCCCGCCGCAAGGGCTGGGACCTCGCGACCGCGGAAAAATGGCTCGCGCCGATTCTTTGATTCGGACCGTCCAGACTAACCGGCGGCGTAGAAAGTCCTTAGAACGGACAACCCCTCCGGGCTTGCGCCCGTCTCGCGCAGCGCCTGCAAGGTCGCGGCGCGGTCGCGCTTTGCGAGGCGTTTGCCGTTGGCGTCGGTGATCAGGCGGTGATGGCGATAGACCGGGACCGGCAGGTCGAGCAGCGCCTGCAACAGCCGATGCAGATGCGCGGCGGAGGCGAGATCCTCGCCGCGTATGACGTGGGTGACGCCCTGGAGAGCATCGTCGAGGACCGAGGCGAGATGATAGCTCGTTCCTGAATCCTTCCGCCCGAGGACGACGTCGCCGAACAGGGCCGGGTTGGCGACGATGGCCCGCCGTTCGGCGCCGTCAACGCCCTCGACGTCAAAGGTCAGGAGATCGCAGCGCTGGCCGAGCGCCTCGCGGACCCGCGCGAGAGACAGTCGCCAGGCGAAGGGCGCGCCCGAGGCAAGAAGCGCCGCTTCTTCATCCGGCGGGAGTGGGGCGCCGACGAACGCGGGTCCCTCGGGTCCTTCCGGCCCAAGGTGCGGGGCGCGGCCGATCTCCTCGAGGATCTCGGCGCGAGTCCGGAAGCAGCGATAGACAAGGCCACGGTCGATCAGTCGTTTCAGAGCCTGTGAGTAGTCCTGAAGATGCTCCGACTGCCGACGAACCGGCTTCTCCCAGAAGAGGCCGAGCCAGGAGAGGTCATCGTAGATCGCCGCCTCGTATTCCGGGCGGCAGCGGCCTCGGTCGATGTCCTCGATCCTCAGGATGAAGCGTCCGCCCGCGGCTTCAGCCGCGCGCGCCGCGGTCAGCGCCGAAAAGGCGTGTCCGAGATGGAGAAGGCCGGTGGGGGAGGGAGCGAAGCGGGTGACGAACATCGTGAATTCCTCTAACGCGTCCGGCTCCTGGAGGCCACATGAACGCTGAACTCATAGGCTCGGTCGCAGCGGCGCTCACGACGCTGTCTTTCGTGCCGCAGGCGGTGCGCGTCCTGCGCACGGGCGACACCGAGGCGATTTCACTCGCCATGTATTCCATGTTCGTCGTCGGCATTGCGCTCTGGGAGCTCTACGGCCTGATGATCGGGTCCTGGCCGGTGATCGTCTCCAATATTGTCACCTTTGCGCTTTCGGGGCTTATCCTTGTGCAGAAGATAAGACACCAGAGGCGAAAGGCCTCGCGATAGCCCGCGCGCACGCCTCCGGACCGGCGCTCGACCCCCGCTCCGCCTTGCGTTATTCTCGGCGGATGGGAGGGGGCTCTCGATGACTGGCGTTTTTGATCCGACGGACGGCCCTGATCTCGACGATCTCGCTGGCGCGGGCGCCGTCGCCGCCGCGGCAGGCGCCGCGCTCGCGTGCCTAGCCTGCGGCGCGGCCATCGACGGCGTCTATTGCGGCGCCTGCGGGCAGAAGAATGACGACATGCGGCGCAGTTCGCTCACGCTCGCCGCGGACTTCTTCCGCGACACATTCGGATTCGATTCGCGCATGTGGCGGACGCTGGGGCTTCTGGCCGTCGCCCCGGGGACGGTCCCCAAGAACTACGCGCATGGCCGGCGCTCGCGCTATACGCCGCCAGTTCGTCTTTTCCTCGTTGTCAGCTTTCTCTTCTTTCTGACGCTGGCCCTGACCAAGACGATGTTCGTCGCCATCGAGATCACGCCCAAGACAGCGGCTCAGGTGGAGGCGGAAAGGGAGCAGCTCCGCAAGGGTCTAGAACGTGCAGGCGCGGAGATCCCCGCCGATGCGCGCGTCAAGGTTGAGGAGTCGCCGGTCGATTGCTCGATCAATCTGCGGACGCGATTTTTCGTGCGGCCCGGCGACGTGAAATTCGACGGAGATTCGTGGAGAAGGTGCGCCAGGAGCATTTCGGAGTCGGTCAAGGTCGAGGCCCCGGACAACGAAGCGGCCGCCCGCGCGACGTTCAACCGCTTTCTGTCAGGAATCTCCAACGCCGTTGAGCATCCAGAGCAGGTCAACCGGGATATCAACGACTGGCTGGCGCGGATCATGTTTCTGATGACGCCGATGCTCGCCTTGCTGCTCGCGCTCTTCATCCGCGGGAAGGATGCGCTGCTGTTCGACCATCTGGTGCTGTCGCTTTACATGCACGCTGCGGCGTTCGCGGTGGTCGGCCTCGGCATTCTCGCGGCGATGGCCGGACTGCCGCATGCGGCGTCGGTCGCCGCCGGCGTGATCGCCGTCTACTTTCTGATCGCGCTCAAGCGGGCCTATCGCCGCGGCTGGATCAAGACGACGCTGACCGCGGTGTTCGCCGGGGTCCTATACCTGCTGATACTTG
>CAYTVQ010000008.1:0-22202 GCA_964441615.1 uncultured Caulobacterales bacterium
CGCACGATCTTGTTGATCGTCTCGATCATGTGCACGGGGATACGGATGGTGCGGGCCTGATCGGCGATCGAGCGGGTGATCGCCTGGCGAATCCACCACGTCGCATAGGTCGAGAACTTGTAGCCCCGGCGGTATTCGAATTTATCGACCGCCTTCATGAGGCCGATGTTTCCCTCCTGGATCAGGTCGAGGAACTGCAACCCCCGGTTCGTGTATTTCTTTGCGATCGAGATGACGAGGCGCAAATTCGCCTCCACCATCTCTTTCTTCGCTATACGCGCTTCCCGCTCGCCCTTCTGCACCGTCTGAACGATGCGGCGAAAATCGTGAATGGTGAGGCCGGTCTCGGTCGAGAGCTCTCCGACTTCCGCCCGGATGGCGTGAATATGGCTTGCGGCCTTGTTGACGAAATTCTTCCAGCCTTTGCTCGTCTTCGCCTTGATGCGGTCGAACCATTCTGGATCGAGTTCGGAACCAAGATACTCTTTCAGAAACTCGGCGCGGTTGACGCCGTGCTGGTCTGCGAGACGCACGAGCTTTCCCTCCAGCGCCATCAGCCGCCGATTGATATCGTAAAGCTGCTCTACGAGGGCTTCTATACGCTGATTGTTGAGCCTGACCGAACGCACGCGCTCAACAATGTCCTTCTGCAGCTTCTTCAGCCGGCGCCCCTGGGATGACGAGAGGTCGGCGCCCTTGCGCTGCTCCTCGATCATGATGTCCTGCAGGCGGCGGAGCTTTTTGTAATCGCCGGAGATTTCATCAAAAGTCTGCATGACGCCGTCGCGCAGTTCGGCCTCCATGGCCGAGAGCGAGACGGCCCCCTCGTCGAATTCGTCTTCGTCGTCTCCGCCTTCGCCGATCTGGGCCTGCACCTCGGCTTTTTCGGCTTCTTCGCGCTGGACGCGTTCGGCGACCTCGGGCTGGGTCATGTCCGGACGGGCTTCGGGACCGCCGCCATAGGTCGCGTCAAGATCGATGATATCCCGGAGAAGAACCCGTCCCTCCTTCAGTTCATCCCGCCAGACGGTGATCGCCTCGAAGGTGAGAGAGCTTTCGCAGAGCGCGCGGATCATGGTCTCCCGGCCAGCCTCGATCCGCTTGGCGATCGCGATCTCGCCTTCACGGGAGAGCAGTTCGACGGCTCCCATTTCACGCAGATACATGCGGACCGGATCGTCCGTGCGGTCCCCCGAAGGAGCGTTGCTTGTCGCGGCCAGGCCCTTTTCGTCGCGCTTGGCGACGGCCTTGCCCACAGGCGCATCGTCGCTGTCATCGATGTCTTCGGATTCTTCCTCCTCCTCATGCTCGACGACATTGATTCCCATCTCGGAGAGCTGGGCCATCACGTCCTCGATCTGTTCGGAGGAGAACTCTTCCGAAGGCAGAATGGCGTTCAGCTCATCATAGGTGACGTAGCCGCGCTCCTTCGCCTTCTTGAGCAGTTTCTTGACGTCAGCATCGGTAAGATCGAGCACCGGCGCATCCGGCGCCTCTTTCTCCGGCGCCGCCGCCGGCGCGTCTTTCACCGCCTTGATTTCCTTTGCCGTTGCGGCCGCCTTTTTCGCCATTTCCGATGCCTTCGTAACGCGCCGCCGCCGCGGCCCTTCATTTCGGTTATCTTCGGGAGCCGCGCTTCGCCCCGATGCTCGCACGCATGTTGTTGAGGCGTTCCTCAAGCTCGCGCGAGGTGACATCGGCGTCGGCGGGCGGACCGTGCTCCGTTTTCGCATTGATCAGTTCCTCACGGTGAGTTACCGCCGCCTTCCAGATCTCTTCGCCAGTCGTGAAGCTCTGAGCAGCCGATTCCGTCACCGCCTGCTGCGCCTCCGGGGCGAGGTGATGCCTTAGGGCGTCGCTCCAGCCCTTTTCAACCTCGTCCAATTCAGCGTCCGGCCGCAGGAATGCCTGTCGATTGAGCCTTTCGTCGCTAAGGACGCGCTCCACGGTTCTTGCGCTGCCGGAGCGAAGCAGATGACCTCTGAGCCCTTCCCTGTCAAGGGCTGGATCCCCGGCCAGGGCCGCCAAAACCTCTTTCAGAAGCACGTCCAGATCACGGTTCTCGAGGGATAATCCGATAAAGGCGGCCTCCTGCCTTTCGAGGAGGCGGGGGTGGTTGAGTGCGGCGAGGACAAGGGTCGCCTCGCGCGCCCAGGAAGAAGGCCCCTTTTGGCGCAGGAGCCGCCCGCTGGGCCGCGGCGCCGCATCGACGAAGCGTGCGCCCTTGCGCGACGGACCGCGGGGCCCCGCCGCCCGACTGCCGGCCCGGTCTGCCGGTTGAATCCTCGGCCTTAGGACCTCCTCGAGCCGGCGCGCCATCTCGTCGCCATAGGCGCGCCGGACATCCGGATCAGCAATCGTCTGAACAAGATCGCGCAATCCAGACTTCAGGGCGGCGCGCCGCTCCGGCGTATCGAGCGGGCGAGACTCCGCCTCGCGTCGCCACAGGACATCCGCGAGCGGCACGGCGGCGTCGAGCGCCCTCTGGAAAGCGGCCGCCCCCCCGAGACGGACCACATCGTCCGGATCCTGACCGTCAGGGAGAAAGACATAGACGAGCGACTTCCCCGGTTTCAGCAAGGGAAGCGCGCGATCGAGCGACCGGTAGGCCGCGCTGACGCCCGCCTTGTCGCCGTCGAAGCACAAGAACGGCTCATCGCACTGGCGCCAAAGCATGGCCAGCTGCGTCTCCCCAAGCGCGGTGCCGAGCGGCGCGACGGCCTGCGGGAACCCGACTCCGGAGAGCGCGATGACATCCATATAGCCTTCGCAGACGATCAGCGGTTTGCGGTTCGCTGCGGCGGCCGCTCGGGCCCTGCTGAGATTGTAGAGCACGTCGCCCTTATGGAAGAGCGGCGTCTCCGGCGAATTCAGGTATTTCGCGCGCGCGTCCGCACTGAGCGCGCGGCCGCCGAACGCAATGACCTCATCCTTGGCGCCAAGGATCGGAAACATGACGCGATGACGGAATCGATCGTAGGAGTCGCGGCCGCCCTCCTCGGACCTGGCGATGAGGCCAGCCTCAATGAGCACATCCTCTGCAAAGCCTTTGTTGACAAGGTGCTCCTTGAGGACACGCCCGCCGTCCGGCGCATAGCCAAGGCGGAACTCGCTGATCTGTGTTTCGCTGACGCCCCGTCCTTTCAAGTATTCTGCGGCGGCCCGGCCGGACGCCCGACGGAGCATCGCCTCGTAGAAATCGGCCGCCGCAGCACAGGCCTCGAGCAGGCCTTTCCTGCGCTGGAAACGCTCGGCCTCTTCGGGCCCGCCCTTCGGAAGGTCGAGGCCCGCATCGCGCGCCAGCCGCTCGACCGCTTCCGGGAAGGAGAGCCGCTCGGTCTCCATCAGGAAATCAAAGATATTGCCGTGCTTCTGCGTAGCGAAGCAGTGGAAGCTGCCGCGCCGATCCGAAACGGTGAAAGAGGGGGTCTTTTCCTCCTTGAACGGAGAAAGCCCCCACCAGGTGTCGCCGCGACGCTTCAGCTTGACCTTTCGCCCGATCACGTCCGAAGGACGCAGGCGCGTCCTAATCTCGTCAAGGAATTCGGGCGTGAATCTCGGCATCCGCTATGGGTTAACCCGCCGGCGTCAAGCTGGCAAAACCCTGTTTTCCCGAGTTTCGCGTGAGGGTTAATCGCGCTTGCGGTCAGATTCGGGCGCGATGCCGCGACCAGCCTCAAGAATGGGCATGCCCGCCTCGGTCGGAATATAGATCACGTCCTGGTTGTTCTCGCCAAGCTTGTTGACCCAAAGATAGCGCAGATACCCTTCCGGACCGCCGAGCCCGGCCGCAACGATCTCGTTGGCCTTGGCGACGCCTTTGGCGCGCTCGACTTCAGCTTCGGCGTAGTAGCGCGCCGATTCGAGGCGGGCCTTGGCCTCTTCGATCTGAACCTTTCTCGCGTTCTCAGCCTCGGCCAGCGCCGCCCGCCCGGCAAGCTCGGCGCGCCACACATTCCACTGCGGAAGCACATACATGGCGACAGCGCCCGCAACCAGCAGCACAATCAGCATGAAGAAAGAACCAACAGCGCGCACGCCCCAATCTCCTCACCTTGCAAACTCGGTAATCGGACGTTGCAGTTCAGCGGCGGCGCAGACGTCCGCGCAGGAGCGCCGAAGGCTCGATCGCAGCTTTCTTCGCCGCTTCGAGATACTGGACCGCGCGGCCATCGGCGCGGTCATCCTCGGTCAGATCGATTGACGCCTCATGGCGATCGACGGACGCGTAGTCGCGCGCCTCGTCCCGATCGGAGGAAGCCGCCCGCGGACGCGCGGACAGTTCGACCTGGGCGGTAAGATGGCGCATTTCGGAAGCGAGGTCTTTCGCCTCGCGGAGCGCGCTATGCGACGCGGCCGCCGAACGAAACGACAGGACCGAAAGGACCAAAGAACTTAGGAAAAAGAAGGCGGTCGCGCCAAGGACGCCCATCTGTGTAATGAACAAGTCTCCCGAAAGCAGGCTCCCGAGCGACGCAGCAAACCCGTCAACCATTGACTCATGACCCCTGACATGCCCATGCGAAAAAATAGACCCAATGAACGATCCGGTCCATGGGGTCGCGCGTAGCACCACCATGGGTCAGGCGCCAATTGCATACCTTTTTCGCCGCGACCTGCGAATCGAGGACAATCCGGCCCTGGCGGCCGCGGTGGCCGAAAACCGCCCCCTGATCCCTCTCTTTGTCTACGACACCTCGGATCCCTATGCGGTCCGCGGCGCTCGGCGCTGGTGGCTTCACCATTCGCTGGGCTGTCTGTCGGCCGCTCTCAGCGCCAGAGGATCTCCACTTGTGTTGCGTCGTGACAACACTGCGGACACGCTTCTGGAACTGGCCGCGGCGACCGGCGCCGACACGGTGTTCTGGACCCGGCGCGATCTTCCTGCCGAAATTGCCTTCGACGAGCGGCTCGCAAGGGTATTGCTCTCGAAGGGTGTCGCGGCTCGAGCAGTCGCAAGCGGCTTGTTGCGTGAACCGGCTGACTTAAGGGCGCCAACAACTGGCGCGCCTTACCGCGTCTTCACTCCATTCTTCCGGCGCCTCGAGGCCCTCGGACCAGCGCAAGAGCCCACGGGACCCATTGGTCGGATGAGACGGCCGAATGCGCAGGTCCGCAGCGACCGGCTCGAAGATTGGCGCCTGCTGCCGACCAAACCGGACTGGGCGTCCGAATTCGGCGACTGGTGGCGGCCGGGCGAGGCGGGCGCGGAGTCAGCATGCGAATGCCTGCTCACATCTCGTCTCGCGCGCTACGCCACCCAACGCGACCATCCCGCCATTGACGGCACTTCACGTCTGTCTCCGCATTTGGCCTTCGGAGAAATTTCACCGTGGCGGCTCTGGCGACGCATCGAGCGCGAAGACGGGCCCGGCCGCGGCAAGTTCCTTGCAGAGCTCGCCTGGCGTGAGTTCTGCCACCACCTGCTCAATGCATTCCCGCAAATGGCCCATGCGCCGTTGCAACCGAAATTTGCGCGCTTTCCTTACCGCGAGGACGAGAACGCTTTCCGCTCATGGACGGCGGGGCGCACCGGATACCCGATTGTTGATGCCGGCATGCGACAGCTCTGGCGCACCGGATGGATGCATAACCGTGTGCGCATGATCGTCGCCAGCTTTCTCACAAAGCATCTGCTCATAGACTGGCGCCGCGGCGAACAATGGTTCGCCGAAACCCTGATCGACTACGATCCGGCGAGCAACGTCGCCAACTGGCAGTGGGTCGCGGGCTGCGGCGCTGACGCCGCGCCCTATTTCAGGATTTTCAATCCAACCTTGCAGGGGAAGAAATTCGATCCCGACGGCGCCTATGTGCGACGCTTCGTTCCCGAACTTTCAGCTCTTCCGAACGACGAGATTCACGGTCCCTCTGCAGCCGCTCGGCGCGCCACCGGCTATGCCGAGCCGATCGTGGATCATGTTGCAGCGCGTGAGCGCGCCCTCGAAGCTCTCAAAGCCGCTGCCTGATCTCTTGTTGAAGGTTTGGACCGATCTTATGTTAATCTCATGAATGCGGCGAGCTCACAGCGGCTGCCGGAGACCCACCGGCTCGACAGACTCCCCCTGTTCTTCCACGTCGCCTGCGGCATCGCGTCGAAAATTCATTACGGAACCCTGTCCTTTCACCTGCCGGACGGGCGGATTCTGGTGTTTTCTGGCGAAGAGGAAACGGGCGAACACGGTGTCATTCTTGTGCGCGATTTCGCTTTCGCCAAGCGCTCGGTTCTCGGCGGCGACATAGGCTTTTTCGAGAGCTACGCGGACGGGCAATGGGATTCGCCCGACATCGCCGAGGTGCTTTATGTCTTCGCGCGCAACGCAGACCACGTGAAGGAAGCGTTCTCCAAATCGCTATTTGTGAAGTGGATGGCGAATGTCCGCCACGCCCTCAACAGAAACACGAAGGCCGGCGCGCGCCGCAACATCATGGCGCATTACGACCTTGGGAACCGGTTTTACGAGCAGTGGCTCGATCCGACCATGACCTATTCTTCGGCGGTGTTTCCTGACAATTGCGTTGACCTCTCCGAAGCGCAGATCAACAAGTACCGCCGGCTTGCCGAAGCTGTACAGATCCAACCCGGCGACCATGTTCTTGAGATCGGCTCCGGATGGGGCGGCTTTGCGCAAGTCGCGGCCAGCGAATACGGCGCAAGAGTCACGGGCCTGACGATTTCACCCTCACAACTCTCTTATGCCAGGAAGCGCCTGTTCGATCAGGGGCTCGCCGAACGCGCGGAGTTCCGCCTGCAAGACTATCGTGATGTCAGGGGCTCATTTGACAAGGTGGTGTCCATCGAGATGTTCGAGGCGGTCGGGAGACAGTATTGGCCGGCCTACTTCTCGAAAATTCGCGACGTCCTGAAGCCCGGCGGCGCAGCGGCGTTGCAGATCATCACGATTCAGGACCGCTTTTTTGAGGCTTACAGCCGCTCAACGGACTTCATCCAGCGTTATGTCTTCCCGGGCGGAATGCTCCCCTGCCCTCAGGCGCTCAAGACCGAGATTGCCCGAGCGGGCCTTGTCTGGCGTGAAGCGAAAAATTTTGGTCGCGATTACGCCCGCACGCTGAATGCCTGGAGCGACCGTTTTCACGCAGCCTGGGAGAAAATCGAGCCCCTCGGATTCGACGAGCGCTTCAAGAAGTTATGGCGCTTCTATCTCGCCTACTGCGAGGCCGGCTTTCGCGCTCAGACGACAGACGTCTATCAGATAACGACGACGCGCGCGTAAACGCCTAACGCAGGTTCACGACGTTCGCCGACATCCCTAGGGCGGACTTCACCCGCTCGACGATGTGGGGCGCATTCAGGCGGGCGAAGTCATACATCTTGCTGGGGCTGTCCTGATCCTGATAGACGTCCGGCAAAGTCATGGTGCGAACCTTGAGACGCCCGGCGTCGAGAAGACCTTCGGCCGAGAGGTAATGCAGCGTGAAGGCGCCAAAGCCGCCGATGGAGCCTTCTTCGACTGTCACCAGCACTTCGTGGTGCCGCGCCAGCCGCTTGATGAGATCATGGTCCAGCGGTTTTGCGAAGCGCGCATCCGCGACCGTCGTCGAGATTCCCTGACCTTCGAGAATCTCGGCGGCCTTCAGCGCTTCGGCGAGGCGCGTGCCGTAGGATAGGATCGCCGCTTTCGCGCCTTCGCGGACGACGCGTCCCTTCCCAATTTCGAGGATCTTGCCGACCGCCGGCATATCGACGCCAACGCCTTCGCCACGCGGATACCGATAGGCGATCGGGCCCTCGTCATAAGCCGCCGCCGTCGCAGTCATGTGCACGAGCTCGGCTTCATCCGCACACGCCATCAGCACCATGTTCGGCAGGCATCCGAGATAGGCGATGTCGAAGGAGCCCGCATGTGTCGCTCCGTCGGCGCCCACGAGGCCGGCCCGGTCCATCGGGAACCGTACGGGCAGCTTCTGCAGATCGATGTCATGCACGACTGAATCGTAGGCGCGCTGCAGGAATGTCGAATAGATTGCGCAAAAGGGCTTCATGCCGTCGGCAGCGAGACCGCCGGCGAAGGTGACTGCATGCTGCTCCGCGATGCCGACGTCGTAACAGCGATCTGGGAACTTGTCCGCGAAGAGGTCGAGGCTCGTCCCCGACGGCATGGCGGCCGTGATGGCGACGATCCTCGGATCTTTTTCAGCTTCCTTGATCAGGGCCTGAGCGAAGACCTTCTGATACGCAGGCGCGTTGGAGGCCGCCTTGTGCTGTTTGCCCGTCAGCGGATCAAACTTGACGACGCCGTGGCCCTTGTCGGCGGCCTCCTCCGCCGGCCCATAGCCCTTGCCCTTCTTGGTGACGACATGCACGAGCACCGGCCCGTCCTCCATGTCACGCACGTTTTCGAGGACCGGAATGAGGTGGTCGAGATTGTGACCGTCGATCGGGCCGACATAGTAGAAGCCGAGCTCCTCGAAGAGCGTGCCGCCCGTCATCATGCCGCGGCCATATTCCTCCAGCTGCTCGATCTTCTCCTGCAAGGCGTGTGGCAGGCGCTTGACGAAATTCTTCGAGACTTTGCGCACCTTCTGGTAGACCTTGCCGGATGTCGCGCGCGCGAGATAGGCGCTCATCGCTCCGACCGGCGGGGCGATGGACATGTCATTGTCGTTGAGAATGACGATGAATTTCGTGCCGAGGTGCCCGGCGTTGTTCATGCCTTCATAGGCCATGCCAGCGGACATGGAGCCGTCGCCGATCACGGCGATCGCATGATTTTTCTTGCCGAGATGATCCCGCGCCTTCGCAAATCCGAGCGCGGAGGAAATCGAGGTCGCGGCATGCGCGGCGCCGAACGGGTCGTATTCGCTCTCTGACCGCTTGGTGAAACCCGAAAGACCCCCGCCCTGGCGCAGCGTGCGAATGCGGTCGCGCCGGCCAGTCAGAATCTTGTGAGGATAGCACTGATGGCCGACATCCCAGACGATGCGGTCGTCGGGCGTATTGAAAATGTAGTGCAGGGCCACGGTCAGTTCGACAACGCCAAGGCCGGACCCGAGGTGACCGCCCGTAGTCGAGACGGCGTCAATGGTCTCAGCGCGCAATTCGTCGGCCAGTTGTCGCAGCTGGCTTCTCTCCAGCTTGCGCAGGTCCGACGGCAGCGTCACCTTGTCCAAGAGCGGCGTCTCAATGGGCATGGTCCCCTCCACTGATCGAACGGCCGGAATGCCGCGGTGCAGCAATCCGGCCAAAGGGTCGTTTTAGCCCCTTAGCCAGAATTCTCCACCCCCCAGGTGGCGTGGGGAAGACACAAATCGTTCCAATTCGTGAGGTACCGATGCCGTGGCGCTCCGCCGACAGCCTGCAGTTACTCAAAGGTCGCTGGTTCAGCGCGGATTTGACCCGTCTCCGCAACCACGATCTTCTCAATCTTTTCCTGGGCGGCCTTCAGCTTGGCTTCGCAATGGGCTTTGAGCGCCGCCCCCCTCTCGTAGAGCGCGATCGACTCCTCGAGCGGCGCGTTGCCGCTTTCGAGCTTGGAGACAACCTCCTCGAGTTCAGCAAGCGCTTTTTCAAAGGAGAGGCTGGCTATGTCGATGGCCATGGAGCGCTTTTGCGTCGGATTTTCGGGCAAGGCAAGCCGGTCTCAGCGGTGCAATACGACGGGAAGCGTCTCATAGCCGAGCACGAAATTGGACTGGACAAGCCTCGGCGCACCCACCACCTCGATCCTCGAATAGCGTCTCAATAGCTCCTCCCACAAAATGCGAAGCTGCAATTCGGCGACCCGGTTGCCCATACAGCGGTGAATGCCGAAGCCGAAGGCGACATGGCGGCGCGCGTTGGGCCGGTCAATCACAAGCCGTTCCGGATCGCCAAAGACCCGCTCGTCGCGATTGCCGGACACGTACCACATCACGACGCGATCGCCCTTCGCGATCTTCTGGTCTCTGAATTCGACATCTCGAGCAGCAGTGCGGCGCATATGGGCGAGAGGCGTCTGCCAGCGAATGATTTCGGAGACCATATTTGGAATGAGCGAAACGTCGGCCTTGAGTTTGGAAAACTCATCCGGATACAGATTGAGCGCATAGACGCCGCCCGAGATCGAATTTCGGGTCGTGTCGTTTCCGCCCACGATCAGTAGCATGAGATTGCCGAGAAACTCCATCGGATCGTCGATCATGTCGCGCGTCCCTGGATCGTGCGCGAGCAGCGATATGAAATCGAACTTTGGCGGCGCGGCCGCGCGCGCGGCCCAGAGACGCGCGAAATAGGGAAGGCACTCCTCAGCCAGGATCCTCCGGCGCTCCTGGTACGGCACCGAATAGTTTCCGACAAGCTCGCTCGCCGTAGTCATGTCGGACCAGTAGGGCAGCAGCCGTCGGTCTTCCCACGGGAAATCGAACAGCGTCGCAAGCATCTGCGTCGTCAATTCAATAGACACCTTATCGACCCAGTCAAACTCCTCATCGACGGGAAGCGCATCAAGAATGGCGTTGACGCGCACACGGATGAGCGCCTCAAGGTCAGAAAGGCGCTGCGGCGCGACCGCCGGCATCGCCGCCTTGCGCTGAATGTCATGGGTCGGCGGATCTTTGGCGATAAACATTGGCGGGGCGAATTCGTCTGACTGGTCGCCGATGACGATGTCCCGGTCGGACGAAAAGTCGGAGTGATTGGTGTCGACCGCCATAATGTCTTCATGGCGCGTCACCGACCAGAACGGCCCCGTCGGGCCGGTTTTCGAGTAGTGCACCGGCGCCTCGTTCCGAAGGCGCCGGAAAATGGCGTGATGCGCGCCGCTCTCGAAATACGCCGAAAGGCTTGGATCGACGGCGGCGATCGGCGCCGTCAGGGGATCTTCGAGAGGCTGAGACGCGGTCGCTGCAGACATGCGGCATCCCTTTCGTCGCGATTTCATTCTGGCATGAGGCGCAGACTGCCGCCCGGAGAATTAGCAGCTATTCAGCTGCTGCAGGTTCGGCGATGCGCTGGAGCCCGCCCGACGCCTCATAGATTCGCCAGGACCAATAATCGTTGCCGCGGTCTCGCCCCGTGCGCCGCCAGCCGCTGCGTCGCAGCTTGCGATCGATCATCCAGTTGAGCCAGCCATGCGCGCACAGAAGCACATCGCCGGACTTCGAAAATTCCGAGAGCTTCTCTGTTATGGCCTCGACGCGCCTCCACGCCTCGCGATTGGTCTCGACGCCCTCGGGCGCATAACCTAGCACCCAGAATGCGCGGCTCACGACGCCCCATTGGCCTGGTCGCAATTTCAGAAATTCCGGCGCAGGCGGCGGGGGCAGCGGCGCTTCGACGAAAATCGAATCGGCGGGCACGGCGCGCTCGCCCCTCGTAACGTGTCTTGCGGTCTCAACCGCGCGGAGCAGCGAGGAGGAGATAACGGTCTTGGCGCGCGCGGCGATATCCACGAGCTCCGGCGGCGGGGCCTCATCGGGATGGAGCCCCGCGGCGTCGTATTGCGCCCACCACTCGCCATACTCCTTCGACGACACCCTGAGGTCTCGCGATAGATTTGGCCTGCCGTGGCGGGCGGTGATGATGCGGCCGCTCATCCCTGCAGTTTGCCCCTCAAAGCCGCGGAAGGTATGGCGCGTTTCCTAGGAGGTCATCAAGGCTCTGACGTGGGCCGCCGCCGACCTCCCAAGGGCTTCCAAGTGGTAGCCTCCCTCCAGAACCGAGATGAGGCGGCCAGCGCATGCGCTGCGCGCAATGGCCGCGATTTCGCGGGTGACCCAGGTGAAATCCTCTTCCACGAGGCGCAGGCCGCCCAGCGGATCGGCGCGATGTGCGTCAAACCCGGCCGAAATCACGACGAAGTCGGGACCGAATTCTGAGAGTGCGGGCAGAAGCCTTTCGCCCCAGACCCGACGAAACCCTTCACCCTCCGTGCCGGTCTGCAACGGGGCATTGGCGACATTGTCGCATGCGCCGCGATCTGAGGCGCGGCCAGTCCCCGGATATTGCGGAAACTCGTGGCTCGAGGCGTAGAACGCAGTTTCGTCATTCCAGAAGATCGACTCTGTGCCATTGCCGTGATGGACATCGAAATCGACCACGGCGATCCTCTTCGCGCCGTACACGGCGCGCGCGTGATGCGCCGCAACCGCAGCGTTGTTGAAGATACAAAACCCCATGGCGCGCGAAGCGAGCGCATGATGGCCGGGCGGTCGGCATGCGACAAAGGCGTTCTTGGCCTCCTTCGCATAGATTGCATCAACAGCGGCCACGGCCCCGCCGGCCGCGCGCATCGCTGCTTCCACCGAACCCTCGCTCATCCAGGTGTCAGGATCGAGCCGCGTCAATCCATGCGCCGGCGCGGTGCTCAAGATCGTCTCGATATAGGCGTGCGGGTGCACGCGCTCGAGCGCGGTCCTGTCGATCCGAGGCGGCGACAGACGTTTTACCTCTGCAAAATCGCCGCCCGAAAGCGCCTTTTCGACAGCGGCGTAACGCTCAGCGCTCTCGGGATGCGCGGGCGGCGTTTTGTGCGTGGCGTAGACGGGATCAATGATGAGAAGCGTCGCCATTCTCAGCGTGTTAGTCGCCGTGGCGGGCGCCGGCAATGGGGAAGCCACGCTATCCGAGCACACTCATAAACGGCAGGAAATGTCTGCGTCGCCGCTCCACCAAACTAGCGGCAGCGTCTCGGGACCAACGACACCTCCGGGGCGATAAATGATCTCGGCGCCCGGTTTCAATGAGAAGTCCGGGATGCGCCGCAGCCACTCCTGCAAGGCGATTTTCACCGCACGCCGACGGTGAAGGCGAGAATGGTCTTGCGCGGCCGATCGAAATCGACGCGCGTCGGGCCGGGGAAGACCTCGGGAAACCTTGCCGCAGTCAAGCCGGCGCGCGAGCACGGAGCTTCGCGTTGCAACTCGAGAAATGGGCGCTTATACACGCCGCTTCCAACGACGGTCTCCTTCGGCGGCGACGGTCGCGCTGAACCAAGACTCCGCAGAGAGGAGCCCCACAGATGTTCATTTCTCCCGCCCACGCACAGGCCGCGCCGGCCGCGGCCCAGAACCCCCTCTACATGCTCATCCCCTGGGTTCTGATCTTCGTGATCTTCTATTTCCTCCTGATCCGGCCCCAGCAGGCGGCCCGCAAGAAGCACATGGAGATGGTCGCCAATGTGAAGCGCGGCGACACGGTCGTAACGTCGGGCGGCATCATCGGAAAGGTTACAAAGGTGCTCGACGGCGACGAGATCATGGTTGAGCTGGCCGACAATGTTTCCGTCAAGGTGATCAAATCAACTCTGAGCGATGTGCGCAGCAAAGCTGCGCCCGCAAACGACCAGTAAGACATCCGCGCAACCATGCTGAAATTCTCGACCTGGCTCACCTGGTTCATCCTTGGGCTGATCGCGCTCGCGGCGGTCATCGCATTGCCGAACGTGCTGCCGGGATCGGTCCGCGAAAAGCTTCCTTCCTTCATGAACCGGACCGTCAATCTCGGTCTCGACCTTCAGGGCGGCTCCTATCTGCTGCTGGGCGTCGATACCGACGGGGTCATCAGCAACAGATTGACGAGCCTCAAGCAGGACATCCAGCGCGAACTGCGCCAACGCGGCGACCGCAAGCTCATCGCGGTGAGTCAGCGTCCAACCGTCAACGCGCAGAATGGAACGGTCAGCCTGACGGTCAGGAATTTGGCCGAAGTCGAGCAGGCGGCGGAACGCATTCGCAATCTGACCCGCGCGAACGTTCTGGCGGGCGGGGCGCGCCCCTATGAGGTCAAAGTCGATGCCGCCCGCATTGTCGTGCGCATCATGCCGGAGGCGGCCCGGCAGTTCGCCCGCGATGCGGTCGGGGATTCGCTGGAAGTCATTCGTCGACGGATAGACCCCGCTGGCAACAAAGAGGTATCGATTCAACCGCAAGGCGCCGACCGCATCGTCGTTCAGGTGCCGGGCGACAACGATCCCGAGCACCTCAAGGAGCTTATCAACCGCACCGGCCAACTGACCTTTCACCCGGTCGATCCGACTGTCTCGCTTGAGGATGCGGCGGCCGGCGTGCCTGGACGAATCGTGGTTCCGATGGCGGAAGGCGGGGTCCCGCTGGTTCTTGACGAGGAGCCGGTCATCACCGGCGACATGGTTCAGACCGCTTCGGCCGGCATCAACCAGGATGGCGGGGGGTTCCAGATCAATTTCTCGTTCGATAATCGTGGCGCCCTGCGTTTTGCTGAATACACGCGCGACCATATTGGCGACGCTTTCGCTATCGTGCTCGACAATGAGATCATCTCGGCGCCGACCATCCAGTCAGCCATCCCTGGCGGCAGCGGTCGCATCACTGGAAACTTTGCGGCTGAAGAAGCCGCCCGCATCGCCCTGCTCATCCGTTCCGGCGCGCTTCCGGCGAAGTTGACGACCCTCGAGCAGCGTACGGTCGGCCCCGATCTTGGCGCTGATTCGATCCGTGCAGGCGGAATCGCCTCATTGGTCGCGCTGGCTCTTGTCGCCACCTTCATGCTGGTCACCTATGGCCGTTTCGGCCTCTACGCCAACATCGCTCTTTTCGCGAACATTATCCTGATTTTCGGCGCGCTCACGCTGCTCGGCTCCACCCTGACGCTGCCCGGGATCGCCGGCATCGTGCTCACAATGGGCATGGCCGTCGATGCGAACGTGCTGATCTATGAACGGATCCGAGAGGAGATTGCGGCTGGCAAGCCGATCATCAAGTCAGCAGAGCTCGGATTTGAGAAGGCGTTTAGCGCCATCGCAGACTCAAACATCACGACACTGCTCGCCGCGCTCATCATGCTGATGCTGGGGGCCGGTCCCGTGAGGGGCTTTGCGGTGACCTTGTCTATCGGCGTGATGACTTCGGTGTTCACGGCCATTCTGGTTACGCGCCTGCTGGTCGGCCAGTATCTCCTGTCCAAGCGCCCCGCGAAGATCGTCATCTAGGTCTTTCCATGAAGCTCCTGAAGCTCATCCCCGACAACACTTCCATTCCATTCATGAAATATCGCTGGCCGGCGCTCGCCTTGACGCTGGTCGTTTTCCTCGCAGCGCTGTTCGCCATCTTTGCCTATCCGGGCCTCAATTTCGGCGTCGATTTTCGCGGCGGCATCACGATCGAAGCAGCCGATTCAGAGCCAATCGACGTGGCGAAGGTCCGCGAAGCCGTGGGCGCGCTTGGCTATGGCGAATCGAAGGTGCAGCAGATTGGCGGCGAGCTTGTCGGCGCCGTAGAGCATGGCGTCGTGGTCGTCGTGGAGCAGAGCAGCACCGACGCTGAAAATGCGGACGCCGGCCAACAGGCCGTCGCCGCGAAGGTTCAGGAGGCCATCCGCGGCGTTCTTGGCGCGGACGTCGAATTCCGGCGTGTCGATGTCGTTGGGCCGACCGTATCGGGCGAGCTGATCTGGCGCGGACTCGCCGCAATCGGCGCGGCGACCGCCATGATGCTCGCCTACATCTGGTTCCGGTTCCAGCTCCAGTGGGGGGCCGGAGCAGTCATCGGGGTCATTCACGACACCATAATCACTGTCGGCCTGGTGGCGCTATTTCAGTTCGATTTCAACCTCAACGTCATCGCTGCAATTCTGACCGTCATCGGCTATTCGGTGAACGATACGGTCGTCGTCTACGACCGGATTCGTGAGAATCTGCGCAAGTACAAGCAAATGCCGCTTTCAGAACTTATCGATCTCTCACTGAACGAGACGCTGACCCGCACGGTCGTGACCGGCGGAACTTCGGTGCTCGCGCTCGGGGCGCTTGTGATCTTTGGCGGCGAAGTGTTGCGAGGCTTCTGCTTCGCGATCATGTTCGGCATTGTGATCGGGACCTATTCTTCCCTTTTTGTCGCAGCTCCCTTCCTTCTGCTGACGGGCGTCAAGCGCGACTGGGCGAAGGTGAAAGTCGCGGCCCCCGCCACGCCCTGAAGGCGCGACGCCTTGCATTCACCGCGACCGGCCCGGACGGCGCCGATTATTGAGGAGGTTCCCCCGTGACAGCTGTCGCTCCGGTCCGTCGCGCGTTGTTGTCTGTCTTCAACAAGGCGGGGCTTGAACCCTTCGCACATCGTCTCGTGCGCAGCGGCGTCGAACTCATCTCGACAGGCGGCACGGCGAAGCTCCTCAGGACGGCCGGGCTGGATGTCAAAGAGGTTTCGGACCTGACGGGATTTCCGGAAATCATGGACGGTAGGGTGAAGACGCTTCATCCAAAGATTCACGGCGGCCTACTCGCGCTTCGAACCAATGAGACCCACGCCGCCGCCATGCGAACGCACGACATACCGGCGATCGATCTTCTGGTCGCCAATCTCTACCCCTTCGAGGAAACAGCCGCAGCCGGCGCTTCGTTCGAAGAGTGCGTGGAAAATATCGACATTGGCGGCCCCGCGATGATCCGCGCTGCAGCGAAAAATGTCGATTTCGTCGGCGTCGTCACAGACCCTGAAGACTACAATGCGGTCGCGGCCGAAATCGAAGCGACCGGAGGGCTTTCCTATGTTCTGCGCCGATCGCTTGCCGCAAGCGCCTATGCGCGCACGGCTCAATATGATGCCGCTATCTCCGCCTGGTATGCCAGACAGAATGCCGAGCCTTTCCCCCGGATCGCCGTAATCGCGGGACGGCGCCTGCAAACCCTGCGATATGGAGAGAATCCGCACCAGTCGGCCGCCTTCTATGCGACAGGTGACGTCCGCCCGGGCGTCGCCACGGCGCGCCAGGTGCAAGGCAAGGAGCTGTCCTACAATAATCTCAATGACACGGATGCGGCCTATGAACTCGTCGCCGAGTTCGGATCAGAGCAGCCTGCCGTCGCGATCATCAAGCACGCCAATCCTTGCGGCGTCGCTGCGGCCAACTCGTTGCACGAAGCCTATGACCGAGCCTTCTTGTGTGACCCCGTCTCGGCCTTTGGCGGCGTCGTCGCCCTCAACCAGCGTATAGACAGGGCGGTCGCCGAGAGGATCGCCGACGTGTTCACCGAAGTCATTATCGCCCCAGATGCAGACGAGGATGCGCTCGCTTTGTTGGCGAGCAAGAAGAATCTCCGCGTTCTGCTCGCGGGCGCCCTGCCCGATCCGCGTGCGCCCGGATGCCTGACGAAGCCCCTCGCCGGCTCCTTCCTGCTTCAGTCACGCGACAATGGCGTCGTGTCGGAAGTCGACCTCAAGATCGTGACCAAACGAAATCCCGCGCCGGCCGAGATCGCCGACCTGCTTTTTGCATTCAAGGTGGCGAAGCATGTGAAGTCGAACGCCATCGTCTACGCCAAGAATTGCGCGACTGTCGGGATCGGCGCCGGGCAGATGAGCCGGATCGACTCGTCGCGCATCGCGGCGCGCAAATCAGCTGATGCAGCAGCGGCCGCCGGCTTGCAAACGCCGTTATCCGCAGGCTCTGTCGTAGCCTCAGATGCTTTCTTTCCGTTTGCGGACGGTTTGATCGCAGCCGCCGAAGCAGGCGCGACGGCGGTCATCCAGCCTGGCGGCTCAATTCGCGACGACGAAGTCATCGCCGCTGCCGACGAGCGGGGCCTCGCCATGGTCTTCACCGGCATGCGTCACTTCCGCCATTAACCGCCGCACCAGCTCCTCCCCAAATCCTCGCGGCCCTCGCTCGCCGCCGAACAATAGAGGATCGCGCGCCGCGCCTTGTCCGCCCAGTCGGGCGGAGGATCAGATGCGAGATAGCGCTCGAAATGCGCCTTCGCCTCGGAAAGGGCGCCACGCTTGAGATTGAGTTGAGCAAGGTTGAAGCGGGCGTCGGCGTAGGATGCGTCGATTTTTAACGCTTCCACGAGCTCGTCATGGGCGACATCATCCTTGCCGAGGGATTCGGCGGCTGCAGCCAGATTGTAGCGGGCCTCGACAAATGTCGGGTCGCGCGCGATCGCCTGACGAAAAGCAAGCGCCGCATCGCCCGGACGGCCGCGGGCCAAATGCGCAACCCCAAGATTGTATGGCGCAATCGGATCCTTTTTGTCCGAGCGCGCGGCAGATTCGTAGAGCCGCGCAGCAGCATCGAGATCGCCGGAAAGTTCAGCCGCCGCGGCGGCCTCGTAAAGGTCGTCGAGCGATGCCTGGTCATCAAGCGGAAGGAGACCCTGTCCATCCAGCCCGGTGAGCCCCTCGTCCCACTGCAGCGCAGGACCGGCACGAGACACTACCAGCTTGCGCCGGCCGGCAGGGGCTTCGCGCAATTCCTCAAGGGTGCGGATCACCTCCGTGAGCGTTTGGCCCGCCGCCAAAAGCTCGGCGGCGCTTTTGAGGGCGGCCGCATCTGCAAACCGGCAGTTGTCGCCAACGACGCGCACGATATCGAACACTCCTAGGAGATCGATCTCCTCGCGTGAGAGACGAGCGCCGCGTATCGAAGACAATGGCAGCGTCTCAGGCGTCCCGCTTGCGCCCGCCAGCGCTTCGGCGAATGCGGGCTCGGAAAAGACCGGCGTCCGGCGCCCCCGGGCCGCCGCGATCCGTCCGGCAAGCCGATCGCCTGCAATGAGCGGAATGGCGCGCGCGCCTATGACAAGGATGTCGGAGCGTCGCGTCAGATCCCGCGCAATCTGCCCGCCCCGACGCCCAATCTCTGCGACAAGGACCTCCCGGACGCCAGGGCTGAAGCGCCCATAGAGCGCGACTGTGCGGCCTCGAAGATTGAGCGGGGTCATTCGGAGCAGGATGAGGCGCCGATTCGCGCTGATGCAAGCCTGTGCGAACTCCGACACCGCAAAATTTGTGACTTGGCCCTTTGCCATCTCGCCGATCAGGCGTCTAATTCCGTGCGGATTGAACGGAGGCGGCCATGTTGAAGCGAGCCATTATCTCGGCGGCTGCTGCCCTTGTCCTCGCTGCTTGCGGCAATAGAGAGCGATCGCCCGAAGCGCCGTCGCCGTCCTTCGATCTTATAATCAAAGGCGGGACCATCTATGACGGCGGTGGAGGCGCCCCTTTTGTCGGCGATGTCGGCGTCGCGGGCGACCGGATCGCTGCAGTCGGCGACCTCTCCAAAGCAGCCACAAGGGAAGTGGTCGATGCGGCCGGCATGGCCGTCGCGCCCGGATTCATCAACATGCTTTCCTGGGCGACCGAGTCGCTGATCGCGGACGGACGCGGCGTCAGCGACATTCGCCAGGGAGTAACGCTCGAAGTGATGGGCGAAGGCTGGTCCATGGGTCCGCTCAACGAGGCCATGAAAGCCGAAGCCCTAAAACAGCAGAGCGACATCAAGTACGACATCGAGTGGACGACCCTCGGCGAATACCTCGGCTTCCTGGAGCGAAAAGGCGTCTCCACCAACGTCGCCTCCTATGTCGGCGCAACGACCGTACGCATCCATGAGCTCGGCTATGAGGACCGTCCGCCAACGGAGGAGGAGCTCGGCCGCATGCAGGAGCTGGTGCGCGCCGCCATGCGCGAGGGTGCGCTGGGCGTCGGTTCATCGCTCATCTATGCGCCTGCGTTCTACGCAGACACTGATGAACTGATCGCCCTGACCAAGGCCGCGGCCGAACTCGGCGGCGGCTACATTTCGCACATCCGATCTGAAGGCGACCGCTACCTTGAAGCGCTCGACGAGCTCATCTCGATCGCCCGCGCCGCGAAAACCCATGCTCAGGTCTACCACCTTAAGCCTGCGGGCCCGGCCAACTGGGGGAAGGCGGAAGAGGGCCTGGCCCGGATGGAGGCGGCCCGCGCGGAGGGCCTCGACATCTCGGCGAACATCTACACCTACACGGCCGGCGCGACTGGCCTTGACGCCGCCATGCCGCCCTGGGTGCAGGAGGGCGGCCATGACAAATGGGTCGAGAACCTCAAGAACCCGGAGATCCGAGCCCGGGTTGTCGCCGAAATGAAGGCGCCGGCCGTGGGCTGGGAAAGCCTTTATCAGCTGACGAACTACGACCCGACCAAGGTGCTGCTGATCGCCTTCAAGAATCCGGCGCTCAAGCCGCTCACCGGCAAGTCATTGAAGGAGGTCGCGGAATTACGGGGCAAGTCGCCCGAGGAAACGATGATCGACCTCGTGATCGAGGACGACAGCCGCGTGGGCGCGGCCTATTTCCTCATGTCGGAAGACAACATCCGGCGCAACATCGCCTCCCCTTTCACGATGTTCGGCTCCGACGAGGGCGCCTATGTTCCCGAAGGCGTCTTCCTCCTGTCGAATGCGCATCCTCGCGCCTACGGGACCTTTGCGCGGCTCTTCGCCAGGTATGTGCGCGACGACAAAGTGATTTCTGTCGCCGAAGCCGTCCGGCGGCTGACGAGCCTGCCGGCGGAAGAAATTCGCATCAAGGATCGCGGGCGACTGAAGCAGGGCTATTTTGCCGACATCGTGGTGTTCGATCCGGGAAAGATCCAGGATCACGCCACTTTCGACAAGCCGCATCAACTCGCGACGGGCGTCCGCGACGTCTGGGTGAACGGCGTGCAGGTGCTGAAAAACGAGGTCCATACCGGCGCGACGCCTGGACGCGTCGTGCGCGGTCCCGGTTGGGCAGGCCAATGATTGGGGCCGTCCGCATCGAGCCGATCACGCTCGACCATGCGGACGGCGTGAACGCCGTCTACAATCCCTATGTGCGCGCCAGCGTATCGACCTTCGAAACGGCGGACTTCGACCGGGAGGCGCGCCGCTCGTGGATCGCCGCGCGCGCTGATCCTCGTCATCCATGTTTCGTCGCCGTGGCGGACGGACGGGTTCTCGGCTTCGCCAACGCCGCGCCCTTCGACCCGAGAGGGGCCTACGAGACTTCCGTCAAAGTATCCGTCTTCCTTGCCCCGGAAGCCCAGGGTCGGGGCCTCGGCCGGAGGCTTTATGGCTCCCTCTTCGGGGCGCTCGGGAGCGCCGACGTCCATCGAGCCTACGCCCTGATCGTGGCGCCCAATCCGCCTTCCGTCGCCCTGCATCGGGCCTTCGGATTCGAGCATGTTTCCACGCTCTCGGAAGTCGGCCGCAAATTCGGCCGGTACTGGGACGTCCTGTGGTTCGAGAAGCGCTTTGAGCCTGCGCTTTACGCCCCGAAATCTCCTGCTATAGAAGCGCCCTCCTGATGGGCTCCCGCACGAGGCGGGGGCTCCATGCGCCTCGCGGATGTGGCGGAACTGGTAGACGCACTGGATTTAGGTTCCAGCGGGGCGACCCATGGGGGTTCGAGTCCCTCCATCCGCACCAGGCACGCAGTATGCAGCGGGCGGTGCGACCAGGGGTTACACCCCAGCCCGAACAGGTGCGGGCGGGCGAAACGGCTAAAGAGAGGACGAAGGCAAGGCGATGGAAGTCATTAACGAAAGCGCTGAAGGTCTCGACCGTCGCTTCACGGTGCGCGTCTCGGCCGCCGAACTCGATCAGCGCCTAGTCAAGCGTCTCGAACGCATGAAGGGGCGGCTCCATCTCAAAGGCTTTCGCAAGGGCAAGGCCCCTCTGTCGCACCTGAAGAAGGTCTATGGCCGCGGCATCATGGGCGAAATCGTCCAGGAGGTCGTCTCGGAGACGGCGATGAAGACCTTCTCCGACCGCAATCTTCAGCCCGCGCATGCGCCGCATCCGCATTTCAAGGGCGATATGGATGCCGTAATCAGCGGCAAGGCTGACCTCGAATATGACGTGCACGGTGAGATTTTGCCGACATTTGAGCCGATGGACGTCTCCAAACTTGAATTGACGCGTCTCGTCGCCGACGTCCAGGAGGCCGATCTCGAGGAGGCGCTCAAGTCCGTCGCCGACAACCAGAAGACCTACGATCCGCGTCCGGCGGGCGCGAAGGCCGAAAGCGGCGACCAGCTCGTCATCGACTATGTCGGGCGCATTGACGGCGTGGAATTCGAAGGCGGCAAGGGCGAGGACCAGACGATCGTGCTCGGTTCCGGACGATTCATCCCAGGCTTTGAAGACCAGCTTGTGGGCGCGAGGGCCGGCGACGACGTGACGGTGAAAACCACGTTTCCTGACGACTTCGGTTCTGAGGCGCTGGCGGGAAAAGCGGCGGAGTTCAGGGTCAACGTAAAGAGTGTGATGGCGCCGAAGGCGGTCGCGATCGACGACGAACTGGCGAAGAAGCTCGGCCTCGACGATCTAGCGGCGCTGCGGAACGCGCTCAAGGCGCGCCTCGAGAATGAGTACCGGCAATTGTCGCGAGGTCATCTGAAACGCGCTCTGCTCGACAAACTCGACGCCGCGCATGCGTTTGACCTTCCGAAGGGCATGGTCGAGGCCGAGTTTGAGTCGATCTGGCGGC
>CAYTVQ010000009.1:0-21451 GCA_964441615.1 uncultured Caulobacterales bacterium
GAGCGTCCGGAGTCTCGATCAGGTGCCAAAGCGCGAAGGCGGCGATCAGGGTCGATTTCATGGCAGGCTCTCCTCAACTCTCCATTCCGGAGACTTAAGGGCTGATCGGGGCGCTTATGCGAAGCCTTCAAGGCCTTGTGGCGCCGATTGGGGCCGGGATGGGGCTGCAGCGCGGCGGCGAGGTGTCCGCCGAAGTCCGGCCCGGTCAGGCTGCCGCCGGGCTCGCGGCCGGGGCGGCGGTCGCCAGCTTCCGCCATCGCATCTTGATCTGCGCGGAAGTGAGGCGCGAGCCGTCCGGCGACCAGCCGGGCGGACCGAAGAGATAGCCGAGAACTTCGGGCAGCGAGCGCGCCGACTTCACATCCCGCGCGATCGCGATCCATTCGTGAAATGAAATGAGGATCGGGTTGAACGTCCCGAGATTCTTTATGATTCCGTAGCGCGGCTTGTCCTCATCGACCTCCGGAACAAAAGTGCCGAACAGGCGATCCCAGATGATGAGTGCTCCAGCATAATTAGCGTCGAGATAGCGGGGATTGGTGGCGTGGTGCACGCGGTGATGACTCGGCGTGTTGAGCACCAGCTCAAGCGGACCGAGGCGCCCCACCAGCTCGGTGTGAATCCAGAACTGGTAGACGAGATTGAGGCCGCCAACAAAGACGATCATCGCCGGATCAAAACCGAGAAGCACAAGCGGCGTCTTGGTGATCGCCGCGCCGAGAATCTGCCCCGTCCAGGTCTGCCGGAGCGCCGTGGTCAGATTATAGTGCTGCGAGGAGTGATGAACGATGTGGCTCGCCCAGAACCAGCGGATCTCGTGACTCCAGCGATGCCACCAGTAGTAGCGCAAATCATCGAGCACGAAACAGAGGAGGACCGCCCAGAGCGTGTTGGGGATCGTGAAGAACCGATACTGGTAGGCCGCAGCCATCGCAGCCGTGACGGCCGCCGCGCCGCCGAACAGGGGCGCAATCTGGCTGCCGAGCCCCATGGCTAGGCTCGCCGCGGAATCGCGCGTCTCGAACCGGCCTTTGCCCGTGAGCCGCCACGCGATCATCTCAAGAACAACGAGAAGACCAAAGAACGGTACTGCGATCTGGACTGCGTCAGGAAACTGCATGGCCGGAGCCTAACGGCGCGCCCGCAATGCGCCTAGCCCATTCTTCAGCCGCACCGGCGCCCGGGGCGATGATCTCGACCCGCCATTTCGAGACGTCGCGCAGCGTGACCTTGAGCCGCGTCGAAACAGCGACGGCGTCAATCGCGCCCAGCCTGAACCGGCGTGTCGCAAGCCCGTCGCCGAGCGCAAAGACGAGGACGCCCTCACCCCTCGCCTCGTCGAGCGCGACGGCTGATCTTCCGTCAGTGCCGATCAGCAGCGCGTCGATCCTGAAGTCGGGCTCGTCGAAGGTGATGCGGTCGCGCGCGGACTGTTCGTCGATCTTGATGCTCCGCCAGGCGCCAAGCAGCGCCGAAATGCCGATCAGCGCCAGCGTTACTCCGGCTGCGACGCCCAGTTGCAGGAGATCATCGCCGGACATGCCTCAAAGGTCAGCCCGGGATTTCCGAAGCCGCGAAGAAATAGGCGATTTCCTCTTTCGCGGTCTCAGGCGCGTCGGAACCGTGCACGGAGTTTTCGCCAATCGAGCGCGCGAACTCCGCGCGGACTGTGCCCTTCGCGGCCTTGGCCGGATCGGTCGCCCCCATGATCTCGCGATTGCGGATGATGGCGTTCTCGCCTTCGAGCACCTGGACTACGACCGGACCGGAGCACATGAACTCGACAAGCTCGCGGAAGAAGGGGCGCGCGCGGTGCACGGCGTAGAAGCCCTCAGCCTGCTCCTGAGTGAGCTTCATGCGCTTCTGCGCGACAATCCTGAGCCCGCCTTCCTCGAATTTGGCGTTGATCTTGCCGGTCAGGTTGCGGGCGGTCGCGTCGGGTTTGATGATTGACAAGGTGCGTTCGAGCGCCATGGGCGAAAAGTCCTCAAGCTGGCTGATTTGGCGGGGTTCCTATCTCTTGTCACCTGGACCTGCAAGCGGTTGTCGTTGCCGCATCCGCGGCCGTGCGCCATAAGCCGCGCGTCATGCTCCTGATCAACGACATCACTGTAAGAATCGAAGGCAGGCCGCTGCTCGAGGGGGCGAGCGCGGCCATTTCCGACGGCTGGAAGACCGGCTTTGTCGGCCGCAATGGCTCTGGAAAAACGACCCTCCTGAAGCTTATCCGCGGGGAGCTTCATCCCGACGCCGGAGCCATCACGCTGCGCAAGGGACGGCGCATCGGCGGCGTCGATCAGGAAGCGCCGGCATCCGATAAATGCCTGCTCGACATCGTGCTGGCCGCCGACGCCGAACGCGCCGTCCTCCTTGCCGAAGCCGAGACTGCGGACGATCCGCAGCGCATCTCGGAAATCCATCTGCGCCTCGCAGACATCAACGCCCATTCTGCGGAAGCGCGCGCTGCGGCCATTCTTGCCGGCCTCGGCCTCGATGCCGCCGCCCAGAGGCGCGCCGCACACGAATTTTCCGGCGGCTGGCGCATGCGTGTTGCGCTCGCCGGCGTCCTCTTCGCCGCGCCGGACCTCCTGCTTCTGGACGAACCTACGAACTATCTCGACCTTGAAGGCGCGATGTGGCTGGAGACTTTTCTCAGGCGCTATCCGTACACGGCAATCATCGTGAGCCACGACCGTGATTTTCTGAACCGCACCGCGACCCACATCCTCGCCCTCGAGAATCGAAAGCTCGCCGTTTCGGCCGGCGACTTCGACACCTTCGAGAGAAAGCGGGCGGAAGCGCGCGCGCTCGCCCTTTCTTTCCGGGCCCGCCAGGAAGCCCAGCGCAAGCACATGCAGGCGTATATCGACCGTTTCCGCGCCAAGGCAAGCAAGGCCAAGCAGGCGCAAAGCCGCATCAAGGCGCTCGAGAAAATGCAGCTCGTCGCCATTCCCCCAGAGGAAAGAACGACGCCCTTTCGCTTCAGGAATCCGGAACCGCTCGCCCCCCCGATTGTCCGGCTCGCCGATGCAGACCTCGGATATGAGGCCGGCACGCCGGTCCTGCGCAAGGTCAATCTCAGAATCGACCAGGACGACCGCATTGCGATTCTCGGACCGAACGGCGAAGGCAAATCGACGCTGGTGAAAGCGATCTCCGGCCGCCTGTCGGCGCTCGGCGGCGAGATCATCAAGAGCCGCAGGCTCGACATCGCCTACTTCGCGCAGCACCAGCTCGACGAACTGCGCCCGGAAGAGACGCCGCTCGACCATGTCCGGCGTCTGCTTGTTCCTGAAGCGGGCGATGCCGAGGCCCGTTCCGTGAGCGCCGGTCTCGGCTTTGGCGCCGACACCGCCGACACGCCGGTCGCGCGACTGTCCGGGGGCGAGAAGGCGCGGCTCCTCCTCGGTCTGATCACCTACAGGGGCCCGCACCTCATCATCCTCGACGAACCGACCAACCATCTCGACATGGCGTCGCGCGAATCGCTTGCCGAAGCGCTGAACGATTACGCCGGCGCCGTCATCCTCATCACCCATGACGCGCATCTCGCCGAAAGCGTCGCCGACAGGCTGTGGCTGGTGAAGGGGGGCCGCGCCGCGCCCTTCGACGGCGATATCGAGGACTACCGCGCGCTCGTCACGGACGCAGCGAGGTCCGGAGCGAGCGACGCGCCCGCGGAAGCAAAGCCCAACGCCCGGCAGGCGGCCGCCCGGCAGCGCGAGGCCCTTGCCCCGCTGAAAAAGGCCGTTGACGACCTCGAAGCGCGCCTCGACGCCTTGAACTCGATCCTTCCGCGTCTTGACGCCGCCCTCGCCGAACCGGGACTCTATGAGAGAAACGTCGCCCGGGCGACCAAGCTTCAAAAGGAACGCGCCGCCCTCGTCGCCGCCCTTGCCGAAACGGAGGAAAAATGGCTGGCGGCGCTCGACGCATTTGAGCGCGCCAGCGCCACGGTCTAAGCTCCGGCGAGCGAGGAGGGGCGGTGATGAAATCTGCGCAGGCCTGCGCCACCCAGGACGAGGTCCGGGGCGAGATCGATCGCGTAGACCGCGCCATCGTCGATCTGCTCGGCGAGCGCTGGGCCTATATCGATCGCATGTGGGCGCTCAAGCGCGCTCAGGGAGCCGCCGGCGCCTCCGTTCCCTGGCGCAATCGCGAGGTCATCGAGCGTGTGCGCGCCAGGGCTGTCGACAGGGGCTTTCCGCCGGAAATGGCCGAGGCGCTGTGGCGGCTGATCATCGGCTGGGGCATTCAGTATCAGGACGAAAAGCTGCGCGACGACCTTGATCATTGACCCCGCATCCCGTGCGGAACATCACACAAGGCCCCAGCTTCCAGCGACAGGCCGCATAGACTTCAGTTTAATAGAGGGCGCTTTCCATGAATGACTGGGTTTCGATCGGCGTTGGACTGGTTGTGTTGGCGGTCGGGGCCGAAGTGCTCATCAGGGGTGCGACGGAACTGGCCCGACGCCTTGGGCTTTCCGAGCTTCTCATCGGCCTCACCCTCGTCGGCTTCGGCACCTCGGCCCCGGAACTCGTGTCGAGCGTCCAGGCCGCGCTCAAAGATTCCGCCGGGATCGCCGTCGGCAATGTGGTCGGCTCAAACATCGCGAATATCTTCCTCATTCTCGGCGTTTCGGCGCTAATCGCCCCGATCGCGGTGCAGCCGAAATCCTTCAGCCGGGATTCCTTCGTGGCTCTCAGTGCGACGGCCCTCGCGATCGGCCTCGCCATGACGATCGGATTCACGCGCCTGGCCGGGGGGATCTTTCTGGGATTTCTCGGCGGTTACATCGCCATCGCCTACCTGACCGAACGGCGCGCGCCCGATCATCCGGAGACCGAGCGGCACGAGGCCGCCGGCGCCGCGCTTCCCCGGGGTCCGCGCTCGGTGGTTCTTGACATCATGCTGGCTGTCGCCGGCCTCGCCATTCTTGTCCTCGGGGCCCGTCTCCTCGTGGACGGCTCCATCAGTGTCGCGCGAACCCTGGGCGTGTCGGAGACGATCATCGGGCTCACCATCGTCGCCATCGGCACGTCCCTGCCCGAGCTCGTGACGTCCGTCGTCGCAGCGGTTCGGGGCAAAGGAGCGCTGGCGCTCGGCAACGTCATCGGCTCCAATATCTACAACATTCTCGGAATTCTCGGCGTCACAGCTCTCATCCGGCCGCTGACTGCGCCGCCGGAAATCATTCGCATCGACAACTGGGTGATGCTCGCGGCGACGCTCGCCATGGTCTATTTCGCCCGCACCGGCAGTCGCATCACAAGGCTTGAAGGCGCCATGCTCGCCCTCGCCTATTGCGCTTACATTGTATGGCTGGCGGTCGGCGCCGCCTGAGCGGTTCGGCAAGAAAAAAGGCCCCTGCGGGGCCTTAAGACAAAACCCGACTTTTTCGTTCAGGAACGCAACCGATACGGATCAATCCTTGAGAAAGCCCATCGGATCGACGGGCTTGAGGTTCTGACGGATCTCGAAATGGAGCTGGGGCTCGCTCGCCGAACCTGACTTTCCGACCTTGGCGACGACCTGTCCCTGACGCACGGGCTGCCCCTTATCGACGAGAATGACGTCGTTGTGCGCGTAGGCCGTGACAAAGTCGTCCGCATGCCTGATCAGAAGCAGATTGCCGAATTCGTTCAGCTCCGAACCCCGATAGACGACTTCGCCGTCTGCTGCGGCGCGCACCGGCGTTCCGATGGGCGCTGCAATGTTCACGCCGTCATTACGCCTGCCGGAGCTGCGACCGCCAAATTCGCCAATGACCGCGCCCTTGATCGGCCATTCGAAAAAACGCGCGCCGGAATTCGCCGGCGGGGAATAGTTCACCTTGCGCGCGAGATCCTTAATGTCTCCGTCGCTGCGGGCCTCCCGCGTTTTCGAGGCCGCATTTTGCTCCGTGCGCGGAATGACGAGCCGGTCGCCGACCTCGAGCCTGTAGGGCGCACGAAGACCGTTCGCTTTCGCGAGCGTCTGCACCGGCACGCCCGTCGATCGGCTGATCGAATAGAGCGTTTCGCCCGGTCGAACGACGCGATCGCGCGCGCCCGCCGCTGCGGGAGCGGCATAGGCCGGAACCGCCGGCGCCGACGCGACAGCGCGCCCGCCCTCCGGGATGCGGATGGCCTGCCCGACTTCGAGCCGATAGGGGGCGCGCAGGCCGTTCTTTCTGATGATTGCGTCGGGGCTTGTTCCCGTGCGCCGCGCAATCGCGTAAACCGTGTCGCCGGGCTGCACGATGATTGCGCCGGCGGACGCTGCTGCGGGGGCCGCGCTGACCGGCGCGGCGAGATAGGTCGGCGCCGGCGGCAGCTCCGATTCCTCGATGTCGGCGCGCATGATCCTGGGCGCCGGCTCGGCGTCGCCGAACAGAGGGTCGGACAGAACCGGGGCGGCCGACGGCATGACGTCGAGTCCGCCGCGACGCTCGTTCACGCGTGCATAATCCGTTGGCGAATTATAGACGCGGCCCGTGCTCGCGGGCGCCGGCGCCGTGCCGTAAACGATCGGCGCCGGGGCATGCGACCCGCATCCGGCCAGAAGTCCGCCCGCCAACGCCAGCAAAGAAACGGCCCTCATCGTCTGCTCCGCCTGCATTAACTCATTGGCAAGATGCGTCGCCAAATTCGGTTAAGAAGATGTTAATTCGCAAGGCCGCGCAAGCCGCGACGCCGCAAGCACCCGGCGCTCGCCTACAAGCCTGTTGCGAAAGCCCGTTTGAGCTTTTCGGCAGCTTCGAGGTGAGTCAGCGCCAAATGCAAGGGCGTAACGGAAATGCGCCCCTCATAGATGGCGCGTAGATCGGTGCCCGGCGCGGGATCGGAAAGCTTCCCCGTATAGCCGAACCAGTAATAGGTCCCGCCTCGGAGGTCCTGGCGCTCCTCGGCGTAGAGCTGGACCGCGTCGCGCTGTCCCTGCGACGTGATCTCGACGCCGGCGACGTCCTCTGGGGCGCGATCGGGAAAGTTCACGTTGACGACCACATCCGCGGGCCAGCCGACCGCGAGCAGGCGTCTGATAACGTCCGGCGCATGGGCCTCCGGCGTCTCCCAGCGCGCCGCGTCGCGCGCAAGCCGGGCGAGCGAGAGCGCGATCGAGGGAATGCCGAGCGTCATGCCCTGCAAGGCGCCCGCGACGGTTCCCGAGAATGTCACGTCCTCGGCGATGTTCTGTCCATTGTTGACGCCCGAAAGCACGAGATCTGGGCGCCGCTCGGAGCCCATGAGCTTCGTCACCGCCATCATCACGGCGTCGGTCGGCGTGCCAGAAACCGAGAAGCGGCGCTCGTCGAACTTCCGTATCCGGATCGGATGGGCGAGCGTCAGCGAGCGCGCGGCGCCGGACTGTTCCTCCTGCGGCGCGACCACCCAGACATCGTGAGAGAGCGCGCGGGCGATCCTGACGAGACAGTCGAGCCCCGGCGCATGCACGCCGTCGTCATTGGTGCAGAGGATTCTCATCGGAGCGACGCTAACCAAACCTACTTTTTGCCAAGCTCTGCGAAGAGCTGATCGATCATCGCGTCTTCGGTGATGAAGCCTTTGCCCCACTCGGCATAGCGGCTGAGGGCTTTCTCGCTCTTCATTCTGCGCGCGCTCTTTCCCGCTTTGATCCCCGCTTCAGCGATGGCGATGCAACCCTTCACCATCTCGACATAGGCGCGAAGCTCCGCCTTCCCGGTGACCGGCCCATGACCCGGAATGATCTTCACATCGTCCGGAAGTTCGCCGAGCAGGGCTTCGAGGTTGGCGGCATGTCCCCTGACGCTGCCGCCGCTCTTCAGATCGATATAAGGGAAAAATCCGGCGAAATAATTGTCCCCGAGATGCACGACGTTCGAGCCCGTGAAAAAGGCGGCGACGTCAGTATCGGTATGGCTCTTCGGCAAGTGCTGGGCGCGGATCTCCTCGCCGTTCACATGCACTTTCAGTCTGTCCTCGAAAGTGATGACGGGCAGCGCATCCGCGGGAGTCGGCCGCGCCGTATCCGCCATGATGCGCTTTCGCGCATTCTCATGCGCGATCACTGTCGACTTCGGTCCGAAAGCGCGGTTGCCGTCGGTGTGGTCGGCGTGATGATGCGTGTTGAGCACGAACCGCACGGGCTTGTCCGTCACCGTCGCGAGCGCCGCCTCGATTTTGGGCGCAAGCGGCGCAAACTTGCTGTCCACGATCAGGACGCCGTCGGCGCCGACCGAGACGCCGATATTGCCGCCGCTGAAGCCGGCCGTCGCATCCTCGATGACATAGACATTGCCGGCGACCTTGGTCGCCTTCACCTCGAGCTTGCTGAAATCGGGCTGCGCGAAGGCGCAGGCCGGAACCAGCGCGAGCGCGAGCGTCAGAACCTTCCGCACAAGGCCCCCCTCCCGACTGTTCACTGACCGGTGATGCACGCCGTCCCTCATCGATGCAAGGACCCTTGCGGTTGACAGGATCGTTCAAATGCAAACGCAAGGGGCGCAGCCCCGGAAAGCATTTGCGGCTTATCAGAAAGTGATGCAGCCAGGAGCGCCCTCATGAAAGGCGCACGAGCCTTCGCCGCCGCCGCAGGATTGCTCGCGATCCTTGGCGCGCCCGCCCTCGCCTGCGACAGCCACGAAGACCCGTCGGCGATGGCGCGCCCCATCCCGGGCCGCGTCGTGTTCCAGCCGGCCCCGCCTGAAAGCCCGCGCGACGGCGACATCTGGATCGACGCCCGGACCGGTGCGCAGCATCTGCGCCGCGGCGATAGCTGGGTCCTGCGCGCGCCGACGCAGACGTCGTTTGCCGACAGGCGCCGGGGTTCGTGAACGATCACGCTTCACCCCGTCAGCGACGAAGGATCGAGCGGCGCGAGGACTTCGGCCCCGGCAGTCACGGCCGGCGTAAGGCCTGCCGCCTCGGTCAGATAGTTGTCCGCGAAGAAGCGGGCGATCGCGATCTTGGACCTCAAAAACGCCCTGTCCCCGGCGCCCTCCTGATCGGCGAGGGCGGCGGCCATGGCTCCGCGGGCGAGATAGTAGCCGCCGGCCACATTGCCGAACTGCTTGAGGTAGGGCGTTGCGCCCGCCAGCGGATGTTCCGGGTTCCTGGCGGCGGCGTCGAGAAGCCAGTCGGTCGACGCGAGAAGCGCCAGCGCCGCCTCTTCAAGGCGGGCCCCGATCACCTTCAGTTCGGGCCGCTTCCCCGCCTTCAGCAGGATCGCCTGCTCCCGCGCATTCTGAATGAAGGCTTTCGCCGCGGCGCCGCCATCGCCCTGGAGCTTGCGGCCGACGAGGTCCATCGCCTGAATGCCGTTGGTTCCCTCGTAGATCGCCGCAATGCGCGCGTCGCGCATGTGCTGGGCCGCGCCCGTCTCCTCGACATAGCCCATGCCGCCATGGACCTGGACGCCAAGCGAGGCGACATCATTCGCCCGATCCGTGGACCAGCCTTTCGAGACCGGCGTCAATAGGTCCTCAATCTCCTTCGCCTTGCGACGCTCGGCATCGTCCGGCGCATGGCGCGCGAGGTCATAGGCCACTGCGTTCGCGTAGCAGATGGCGCGAGAGGCCTCGACCAGCGCCTTCATCGAGTAGATCATGCGCCGAACGTCCGCATGCTGGTAAATCGGAACCATCGGCCCGCTCCTGGCGCCCGCCGCCCGGCCCTGCTTGCGCTCCTGCGCATAGGCGAGCGCGCGCTGGAAAGCGCGCTCCGCGACGCCGACGCCCTGCACGCCGACATCGAGGCGTGCAGCGTTCATCATCACAAACATGTTCTTGAGGCCCTTGTGCTCCTCGCCAAGAAGCGAGCCGATGCATTCGCCGCGGTCGCCATAGACCATGACGCAGGTCGGAGATCCGTGCAGGCCCATCTTCTCTTCGAGCTTGATCGCCTGCACGTCATTCCGCGGGCCAACCGATCCATCCGTCCCGACATGGAACTTCGGCACCAGGAACATGGAAATGCCAGCGGTGCCCTCGGGCGCGTTCGGAAGGCGCGCAAGCACGAGGTGGACGATGTTCTCGGCCAGGTCATGATCGCCATAGGTGATGAAGATCTTCTGCCCGGCGATCCTGTAGCGGCCGCCGCCGATCGGCTCGGCCCTGGCCCGCACCGCCGACAGATCGGAGCCGGCCTGGGGCTCCGTTAGATTCATGGTGCCGGTCCATTCGCCTGAGATCAGCTTCGGAAGAAAGAGACGCTTCTGCTCGGGCGCGCCCGCATGCAGGATCGCCTTCACCGCCCCCGTTGTCAGCGTCGTGCCGATGGCGAAGGACATGCAGGCGCCGTTGAGGCCATCGACAAGCGCGATGGCGAGCGCCTGCGGCAGCCCCTGCCCGCCCACGCTCTCGGGAAAGGCGAGCGCATTCCAGCCGCCATCGACATAAGCGCGGTAGGCGTCGCGAAATCCCGGGCTCGTGCGCACGACGCCGTTTTCGAGGCGCGAGGGCTGCCGGTCGCTCGCCTCGTTCAGCGGCGCGACGACCTCGTCGCAGAATTTCGCCGCCTCTCTGAGAACAGCCTCACATACTTCCGCGTCGAAGTCGGGATAGGCCCCCGACCGGCGCAAGGCGCCCGCGCCCGCCATGTGATCGAGAACGAACTGCATGTCACGGACGGGCGTTGCGAATGTCATGGCAGGCTCCGGTGATGGCTGCTGCATGGGTCTAGAAAATCGCCATCGCCGCGCCAAGGGACCCGGGCAGCGCCCGTAGCTGTCGCCAGGCCGCCTCCCGTCCGCCTGGCCTGGCGGCGCGACGCGCTCCCTCGCTTTGGCGACCTCCTGCGGCTGGTTCCTGTCGTTCTGAACGCCCTGCGGGATTCCGGCGCCGCCGGACAGGACTCGAATAAGCGTCCCCGATCTCGGAGAGCTGTGGACGCGTGAGATCGGTCCGACTCCTGAAGCCGCCTCTGAAGGCATCGGCCTGGGCGGCCAGGCGTCGCGATGGCCTCGTCTTGCGGATTGCCCGCCTTGGCCTGCGGCTCCGGGAGAAACTCGCGAGGAAGCCTGCGGACACGCTACGCCTGAAGGCCATTTCGCAAGGCGCGCATTGGAGAAGAACGAGTGGGTTGAAGGGTGCATTTGTCATGAAGCCGAGCATAAGGCCGCCCGTTACGACGGGGATATCGCGGGGATATCTATCCCCGTTTCATGGTTAATACGCCGTCTTTATGCGGATCGTTTCGGATGTGTCGTTCATATATTTATGCAGCTTTCGGTTGCCCGCCCCGAAAAATACATCCGTAAGCGGAAAACCGTGTCTTTTCCATGTTGTATCAATGGCTTACGCTGACGATTTGAGCCGCAGAGCGCGCCGGTTCGGCGGCGCGCCCCGGAAGACCGCTCGGAGCGCGATTAACTCCTTATACTGACGTTCCTGCCTCATGCGCCGTGAAAGAAATCATAAATGCGCTGCGCCAGCGCCGCGGACACGCCGTCAACGGCTGCAAGATCTTCGGCCTTGGCGCGTGAAATCGCCTTGGCCGAGCCGAAATGATTGAGAAGCGCCCGCTTGCGCATCGGTCCGACGCCGTCGATGTCGTCGAGCGGACTGGCCGCGATGGCTTTTGACCTCCTGGCGCGGTGCGCGCCGATCGCGAAGCGATGCGCTTCATCGCGCAGGCGCTGCAGGAAGAACAGCGCCGGCTCGCGCGGCGGCAGCAGAAAGGGCGCGCGTCCAGGCATGACAATCTGGTCTTCTGATGCGCTCATGGTGCGATCGATCCGGATATCGCCGCTTTCCGTTTCGCGACGCGCCTTGGCGACGCCGATCACGGCGATCCCTTCTGTATCTGGATCGAGGCCAAGTTCAGCGAGGACGTCGCGTGCGACCCTGAGCTGGGCCTCGCCCCCGTCGATGACGACGAGATCGGGCCTGTCCGCCTCGCCCGCTTCGGTCAGCATGCGCGAGAAGCGGCGCTGTAAAACTTCGCGCATCATGGCATAGTCGTCGCCCGGCGCCAGGTCGGCCGACTTCATGTTGAACTTGCGGTACTGGTTTTTCTGCAATCCGTCCGGGCCAGCCACAATCATAGCGCCGACGGCGTTCGCGCCCTGGATATGGCTGTTGTCGAACACCTCGATGCGCTGCGGCGGCGCGTCGAGGCCAAGGACCTCCGCGAGCCGCTCAAGATTCTTCAGCTGGCTCGCGCTCTCCGACATCCGGCGCATGAGGGCCTCGCGCGCATTCATGGCCGCCTGTTCGACGAGGTTCTTCTTCTCGCCTCTCTGCGGCGTCAATATCTGCACCTTGCCGCCCGCGCGGATCGTCAATGCTTCAGAGAGAAGTTCGGTCTGATCCGGCGCCTCGTTCGCAAGGATAAGGCGCGGGGGATCGCGGGAATCGTAGAACTGCGCCATGAAAGCGGAAAGAATTGCGGCCGCCGCCTCGTCGCGATCATGCTTCGGAAAGAAAGCGGCGTTGCCCCAGTTCTGCCCCGCGCGAAAGAAGAACACCTGCACGCAGGACTGGCCGCCCTCGGCGTGAATGGCGAAGACGTCCGCCTCGGCGACGCCATCTGCGTTGATGTCCTGCCCCCCCTGCACATAGGTGAGCGCCCGGATTCGGTCGCGCAGTCTTGCTGCGCGTTCAAAATCGAGGGCGGCCGCCGCCGCCTCCATCTCCAACGAAAGGGCGCGCTGCACGTCCCGACTATCGCCATCGAGAAACCTCTTCGCCTCCGCGACGAGGGACAGGTAGTCGGCCTCGCTGACAAGCCCGACGCAGGGCGCCGAGCAGCGCTTGATCTGATGAAGAAGGCAGGGCCGGGTTCGGCTCTCAAAGACGCTGTCCGTGCACGACCGGAGCAGGAACGCTTTCTGCAGGGTGTTCAGCGTGCGGCCGACCGCGCCGGCAGACGCGAACGGGCCGTAATAGCTTCCCTTGCGCTTGCGCGCTCCCCGATGCTTGAGGATCTGCGGAGCCGCGTGATCTTCCGCGATGAGAATGCTGGGAAACGACTTGTCGTCGCGCAGGATGATATTGTAGCGGGGCCTTAGCTGCTTGATGAGATTGGCCTCGAGGAGCAGCGCCTCGGTCTCGGTCTCGGTGACGACGAACTCCATGCCCGCCGTCTCGGCGATCATGCGCATGATGCGGTTCGAATGCCCGCCGGATTTGGCGTAGGAAGAGACTCGGGCTTTGAGGTTGCGCGCCTTGCCGACATAAAGGACGTCGCCGCCGGCGCCGAGCATGCGGTAAACGCCCGGCCTCTGCGGCAAGCGGGCTGCATGATCGGCGATGACGGCGGACCCGGCTGGGGGCCCCTCGCTCGTCTTTCCGCTGCCTGCGTCTTTCGCCTCGGACATTTTGACCCGCTTAACCTCGCTTTCACGGGATTCTGTTAACTCTATAGGGATTTGGCGCGGCAGGGCGATGGCCCCATCCGTCGCCAGAAGAACCACGGGGCGGGTTTTCGCGTCAAATGGCCGGCAACGAAAAATCCGCTTCCGAGAACTTTGTCGCGCTGACGGCGTTCGCGGCGATCGGCGCGGCGGGGCTGTGGCTGGGCGCGCTCGCCGTGGAAGACTTCGCCCAGGCGCGTGACAGTCTCACCTGGCCGGCGGTCGATGGCGTCGTGCTCAGCAAGGACAGCGAAAACAGCAATGACATCCGCTACGCCTATGTCGCCGGCGGCCATGGCCACGAGTCGCGGCGCGTCCGGTTCCTCACGGGTCTCGTCTACGAGGCGCCGACCGCGCAGTTGCGCCCGGGGGAAAGCGTCACTGTTTACGTCAATCCCGATGCGCCGGACGTCGCCGTCCTGAAACAGGGCGGCCACGGCCTCGTCTTTGGCGCCGCCGTTGCGCTCGCGGCCGCTCTCATCTTCTTCGGCCTTGGCGGTGTTATTCGTACACTGACGATCATGCTCCGGAGGAGCGTTCAGGGACCGGCGGAACCCGCTCAGCGGGCGTGAACGGGAGAAATGCGGGGCTCACCGCGCATCTGGCGTCATTGCCGGATGAGCAAGGCCCGGCGCCTCCCGGCGGGCGCGCGGCTGGCCCCTCATCATGACGCGGTAGAGACAGACCGCAGCGAACATGAGGTAAATGCCGGCGATATAGCGGAAGAGCGCGTTCGGGCCGAACTCCGCCATGCAGAAGGCCCCGAGCGTCGCGCCAAGGATCGAGCCGCATGAATGAAGCAGCAGGAGGCCGCCATTGGTTTCAAGCGCGAGCGCGCGGTCAGCGCGGTCATTGGCATGTGCGGCGGCGAGACTGAACATCGGAACAATGCAGGCGCCAAAGAGGAAGGCGAGCGCGAGAAGCACGGAAACAGACCGGCCCCCGAATTCGGACAGCGCCAGCGCCGCCGCCGCGCCGCAGAGGGCGGCGGCGATCATCACGTGACGCCGGTCAATCCGGTCCGAAAGGGCGCCGAGCGGCCAGACCATGACGCCAGCGCCGATAACAACCGCGCTGATGAACAAGGCGACCACATCCTTGTCGTAGCCGACCGCCTGCGCATAGACGGGACCGACCGCCCAGAACGAGGCGTTGGCAAGGCCGATCATCGGGGCGCCGATGGCGGCGAGCGGCGACACCTGGAAGAGCCTCGGCACATTCAGGCGCGCCGTTTCGATCGGTCTTGGCGCCGGGGCGCGCGTCAGCGCCACGGGCACAAGCGCCAGCGAAACGAGAATCGAGACGATGGCGAAGAGTTCGAAGCCCTTCGGACTGGCGATCGAAAGGAGGGCATTGCCCCCGACCGTCGCGATCATGTCGATCATGCGATAGATAGCCAGCACGCGACCGCGATTGGCGTTGTCGGCGCGCTCGTTGATCCAGCTTTCGATGATCATGATCAGACCGGCGAAGCAGAAGCCGGTGATGGCCCGCAACAGCCCCCAGGCCGCGACATCGACGACCAGCGGATGCACCAGGGTCGCCGCCGAGGCGATCGAGGCGAGCGCGATGAAGGTGCGGATGTGCCCGACCGATTTGACGAAGGTCGGATTGACCCGGCAGCCGATGATGAACCCAGCGAAATAGCAGGACATCAGCACGCCGATCAGCGCTGTCGGAAAGCCTTCGAGATTGCCGCGCACCGCAAGCAGCGTTCCCTGGAGCCCGTTGCCTGCAAACAGTATCGCCGCGGCGAGCAGCAGCGAGGCGAGAGCGGACACGGCTCTGAACATGGAACGCGGGAACTGGTTTGGGGCGCTGTCGGGACCTAGGCCGCGCCGCCCGGCCCCGCAAGGCCCGCGGCGTCGCAGCTTGAGGCTTAGCCGCCGCCCCTTTCAGTTCTGTGAATAATTGCTTTATCTGATGTCGGATGCGGACGTGGCGGAACTGGTAGACGCAACGGACTTAAAATCCGTCGGCCGAAAGGCCATGGGGGTTCGATTCCCCCCGCCCGCACCAGTCGCAGGGCAGGCGGCGGCGCCAGCCAACAGCGGCGCAAGGCTTCCGCAGACAGCGCCTTGCGCCGGTGGAGCTTCAAGATCAGTTCAGGGTGACGCCGTAGGCCTCATTGAACGCCGCCGCCGCTTAATTGTTGGAGGCAAACGCGCAGCCGCGATTTCCCCAGTTTGTCCCCCAGCTGTTGCGAACGATGAAGACACTGACATGGGGTCCTCCGCATTGCCCCAGCAATGCCCCACAACAGTCCGTGTCGGAGTCACGGTTCGCCGGCGCACAGGCGTCGCAGGGAAGTTCCAATAACAGGTCAGCGTCCGCCGCCGGCGCCTAGGCCTCGTCGGCTTCGTCCATCCCGACCGGACCCGAGTCCTGGCCCTTGGCGCTTTCGTCGCGATCGACGAATTCAATGACCGCGAGCGGCGCCGAATCCCCGTGGCGGAACCCCGCCTTCATGATGCGGATATAGCCGCCATTGCGTTTCTCGTAGCGCGGGCCCAGCGTATCGAAGAGTTTCTTAGCTTGCGTTTCATCGCGAAGGCGGGAAACGGCGAGACGGCGCAGATGCAGCGCCCGCTTCGGGTCCTTCTTCGCCGCCTTCGCCATCGTCACATATTTCTCGACGATCGGACGCAGCTCCTTCGCCTTCGGCAGAGTCGTCACGATCTGCTCATGCTTGATGAGCGCCGCCGCCATGTTCGAGAACATGGCCTTGCGGTGTTCATGAGTGCGGTTGAGCTTTCTCAGTGCAAACCCGTGACGCATGGGACTTCTCCTTCAAGCCGGGGCCCGAGCCTACCGGATCTGCTCTTCGTACTTCTTCGCGAGGTCTTCGATGTTGTCGGGCGGCCAGTCCGGCACATCCATGCCGAGATGGAGGCCGAGCCCCGCCAGCACTTCCTTGATTTCGTTCAGGGACTTGCGACCGAAGTTTGGCGTGCGGAGCATCTCCGCCTCGGTCTTCTGGATGAGATCGCCGATATAGACGATGTTGTCGTTCTTCAGGCAGTTGGCCGAACGCACCGAGAGCTCCAGTTCATCCACCTTGCGCAGCAGCGCGGGGTTGAACGGAAGCGACTCGTGGACGCCGCCGCCGAGATCCTTCTTCGGCTCGTCGAAATTGACGAATATCTGCAGCTGATCCTGGAGAATGCGCGCGGCGTAGGCGGCGGCGTCATCTGGCGTCAGCGCGCCATTGGTCTCGATGTCCATGATCAGGCGATCATAGTCGAGCACCTGCCCCTCGCGGGTGTTTTCGACGCGATAGGCGACGCGGCGCACGGGCGAATAAAGGCTGTCGACCGGAATGAGGCCGATCGGCGCGTCTTCCGGACGGTTGCGATCGGCAGGGACATAGCCCTTGCCGGTCTGAACGGTGATCTCCATGCGCAGGCTCGCGCCCTCGTCGAGATGGCAGATGACCTGGTTCCGGTCGAGCATCTCGACCGCAGAACTCGGCTCGATGTCGCCGGCCGTCACCGGGCCCGGAGTCGATTTCTTCAGCGTAAGTCGCTTCGGCCCGTCGGCATTCATGCGCATGGCGAGCTGTTTGATATTGAGAACGATGTCCGTCACGTCCTCGCGCACGCCCGGAATGGACGAGAATTCGTGGACGACGCCATCGATCTGAATCGACGTCGCGGCGGCGCCCTGCAGAGAAGAAAGCAGGATGCGGCGCAGCGCATTGCCGAGCGTCAAGCCGAATCCGCGCTCCAAAGGCTGAGCGATGATCGTCGCCTTGCGCTGGGGATCGACGCCCACGGAAACCTCAAGCTTTTGCGGGCGGATCAGTTCTTGCCAGTTCTTTTCAATCACGATCTTTCGGACTCCAGTTGGCGCGAGCCGCGCGCCGTTCCAACAGTATTCGGACAGGCGCCGCGTTCAGACGCGGCGGCGCTTTCTCGGCCTGCACCCGTTATGGGGAATGGGCGTCACATCACGGATCATCAGCACGCTGAGGCCGGCAGCCTGCAGCGCCCGCAGCGCGCTCTCGCGTCCCGACCCCGGGCCGCGCACCTCGACGTTCACGGTCTTGAGGCCGTGCTCCATCGCCTTCTTCGCCGCATCCTCGGCGGCAAGCTGCGCGGCGTAGGGCGTCGATTTCCGGGACCCCTTGAAGCCCATGCCGCCGGCGGAGGACCAGGCGATGGAGTTGCCCTGCTCATCGGTGATCGTCACCATGGTATTATTGAACGAGGCGTTCACATGGACGACGCCGGAGGTGATGTTCTTGCGTTCGCGGCGTTTGACGCGAGCTGCGGGCGCTGCTGCGCCCTTTTCGCCCGAGGCGCCTGCGGCAGGTTGCTTGGCCATTGATCCTTGTCCTTATTATTTCTTCGCGGTCGCCTGCTTCTTGCCGGCGATGGGCTTCGACGGCCCCTTGCGGGTGCGGGCATTGGTGTGCGTGCGCTGACCGCGGACAGGAAGGCCCTTGCGGTGCCGAAGTCCCCGATAGCAACCCATGTCCATCAGACGCTTGATGTTGACCGCAACTTCACGGCGCAGATCGCCCTCGACGGAATAATCGCGGTCGATGACTTCCCGGATCTGCAGCACCTCGGCGTCGGAAAGCTGGTTGACGCGGCGCTCAGGCGGGATGCCGACCTTCTTGCAGATTTCCGCGGCGAGAGTCGGGCCGATGCCATGGAGGTAGCGCAGCGCGACAGTGACGCGCTTGTTGGTCGGGATATTCACGCCTGCAATTCGGGCCACGAAGCTGTTCCTTCTCGTCTTTCCGCGGGACAGAGCTGTCGCGCTGTCCCTCATGCAAACACATCCCGCACGGGCCTGCCTCCACGAGGAGGGCCCTGCGGGCGATACGCCTTTGGCGGGAAGCGCGGTGTTAGGCCGCGCCCGTCCCGTCGTCAACCGGTCGTCCCGCCTTTCGGCGACTTCTTTGTCGCAGCAAGGGCCGCATCGATCCCGGCCGCCACCGCCTCGATCGACCCCATGCCGTCGATCCGCCTCAGCTTTCCCTGCCTTTCGTAATAAGGGATCAGCGGGGCGGTCTGGGCCCGGTAAACCTCCTGGCGCTTGCGGAACGTCTCCGGCGTGTCGTCCTCGCGGACGGGGCGGCCGGCCCTGCGATCCTCCGCAATGCGGTTTTCCAGCCGTCTTAAGAGCGCCTTTTCATCCACCTCAAGGAGGATCACTGCGTCGAGAGCCCGGCCGAGCCGCGCAAGCACCCGGTCCATCATCTCGGCCTGGACAACGGTCCGGACTGCGCCATCCAGGATAAACCCCTGACGGCAGTCAGGCTCCTGAACGCGGGCGGTGACAATTTCCTCGATGACGGCGTCGGAGACGAGGTCGCCTCGGTCCATGATGTCCTTGACCCTCCTGCCGAGCGCCGATCCTGAGGCGACGGCGGCGCGCAGCATGTCGCCGGTTGAGAGCTGCGGGATGCCAAGCTTCTCGACCAGACGCTTGGCCTGTGTTCCTTTGCCTGCGCCGGGCGCCCCCAGAAGGATCAGGATCATTTCTTCCCGCCGCGCAGCTTCGACTTCTTGATGAGGCCCTCATACTGCTGGGCGAGCAGATGACCCTGGATCTGTCCGACCGTATCGAGCGTGACAGACACGACAATCAGCAAGGACGTGCCGCCGATATAAACCGGGATCGCCTGGCCGCCGGTCATCTTCAGCACCTCGGGCGTGATGCAGACCAGCGTCAGGTAGGCGGCCCCGATGAAGGTGAGGCGCGTCAGGACGTAATCGAGATATTCGGCCGTGCGGGCCCCTGGCCGGTAGCCCTGAATGAATCCGCCATATTTCTTCAGATTGTCAGCGACGTCCGTCACGTTGAACACGGCCGAGGTATAGACATAGGCGAACGCAAAGATGCCGAGAGCGTAGAGCGTAAGGTAAAGCGGGTGCTGCGGCGCGAGCCAGACCTGCAGCGACTGCAGCCATTCGGGCTGGTTGGCTCCGATGGCTCCGGCCGCGGTCGCCGGCAGCAGCAGCAGCGAAGACGCGAAGATCGGCGGAATGACGCCCGACGTGTTGAGCTTCAGCGGCAGGTGGGATTTCTCGCCCTGCGTCATGCGCTGGCCGACCTGCCGGCGCGGGTACTGGATGATGATCCGCCGCTGCGAGCGCTCCATGAACACGACAAAAGCGGTCAGCGCCAGCATCAGGATGAGGACTACGAAAATCATCGGGCCAGGCAGCGCGGCGCCGCCGGCGCCGGCGCCGCGGCCGAGTGCGAGCAGGCCCGCCGTCGCACGCGGCAGCTCCGCGACGATCCCCGCGAAGATGATCAGCGACGTGCCGTTGCCAATGCCCCGCGAAGTTATCTGCTCGCCCAGCCAGAGGAGAAACATGACGCCGCCGACCAGCGTGACCACGGTCGTGACGACGAAAATCGGACCCGGATTGGCGACGACCGCCATGCCGCCGCCAGCGTTCGCCTGAAGCTGGACCGCGATAAAATAGCCCTGCATGGTCGCGAGAAAGACGGTCAGGTAGCGGGTATACTGATTGATCTGCCGCCTGCCCTGCTCGCCCTCTTTCTTGATCTTCTCGAGCGAGGGAACGACCGCCGCCATCAGCTGCATGATGATCGACGCCGAAATGTAGGGCATGATGTTCAGCGCAAAAATCGCCATCCGCTCAACGGCGCCGCCCGCAAAGATATTGAGCGTGCCGAGAAGGCCCCCCTGCTGCGACTGGAACGCCTGGGCGAACGCTTCGGGATTGATGCCGGGAAGCGGGATGAATGTCCCGAGGCGGAAGACGATAAGCGCGCCAAGCGTGAACAGGATCCGCTTTTTCAGCTCCTCAGCCTTGGCAAAGGAGCCCCAGGAGAGGTTCGAGGCGAATTGTTCTGCTGCTGATGTCATCTTGATCCAGTTCCCGGAACACTCAACGAAATGGACAACCTGCCGTCCGCCCCAACCGGGATCTCCCGCCTCATGGGGAGGCTTGACTTACGACAAGCCTCCGCGGCGGCGGCTTATGTGGCGGGGGCGCCCCCTTCTCGCAAGGCGCCCTCGTCGCTATTCCGACGCCTTGGCGGGCTTCTTCTTCTCGGTTTTGGCCGCCCCGTCCTCGGCCGCCGCCTCCTTCTTGGCGGGTGCAGCCTTCTTGGCCGCCTCCTGCTTTTTCAGTTCGTGCTTCCGCGGCTTTCTTGGCTCCGGGATGAGAGTTTCGACGACCTTGCCGCCGACCTTCTCAATCGCCGCCTTGGCGCCTGCCGAGGCGTGCGCGACCGTGATGTCGATCTTCGCCTTGAGGTCGCCCGTCGCGAGAAGGCGCACGCCGTCGAGCTCGCGGCGGATCAGGCCCGCCTTGACAAGCGCCTTTCCGTCGATCGGCGACTTGACGTCGAGGCTGCCCGCGTCGATGGCGGCCTGAATGCGCCCGAGATTGAGCTCGATGAAGGACAGCTTGTTAGGCTTGTTGAAGCCGCGCTTGGGCATGCGCATGTAGAGCGGCATCTGTCCGCCCTCGAACTGCCGGATGCCGACGGCGCCCGATCGCGCTTTCTGGCCCTTCACGCCGCGGCCGGCTGTCTTGCCTTTGCCGGAGCCGATGCCGCGCCCGACGCGCTTGAACTTCTTGCGTGCGCCGTCATTGTCGGCGAGTTCATTCAGTTTCATGTCTGCTTCCTCGACTTGCGACGGCCGCCTCCGCTGCGGTCCGCCTCGCCTTTGGGAGTTCGCCGTGCGTGGAGCTTCGGAGGCAGGCACTCCAACCAGGGCACGTTGAACTACGCTTTATTCAATCACCTCAACCATGTGCGCCACCTTGCGGATCATGCCGCGCACGGATGGCGTATCCTCCAGCTCCCTGACCCGACCGACCTTGTTGAGGCCGAGGCCGATCAGCGTCTGCTCCTGATCGAAAGGCCGGCGGGCCGGCGATCTGGTCTGTCGCACTTTGAGCATTTTTTTCTTCGCGGCCATGGGCGCTTGTTCCTCAGGATCAGTTATGCGGCGGCGTCGGCGCCAGCCTGGTTCTCCCCGCCGCCGACGCGCCGGGCGAGAATGTCGGCGACCTTCTTGCCGCGCTTGTTGGCGACAAAACGCGGACTCGTCTGCGCCTTCAGCGCATCGATGGTCGCGCGCACCGGCGACGGCGTCGACGACCTGATCGAGAACCTGCTCGTGGTGGCCGAGGTC
>CAYTVQ010000010.1:0-2631 GCA_964441615.1 uncultured Caulobacterales bacterium
GAGCGGAGAGGCGCTCGGCGCGGATCTCGTCTTCTGGGCCATCGGCCGGCGGCCTAACACCGAGGGGCTCGGGCTTGAGACGGCAGGGGTGAAACTCGGCGAGGGCGGGGCCGTCATGGTCGATGCCTGGTCGAAGACGTCCGTCGATCACATCCATGCCGTCGGCGACGTGACGGGCCGGCTGGCGCTCACGCCGATCGCCATTCGCGAGGGCGCCGCCTATTTCGAAACCGTGTTCCGCAACAATCCGACCCGCGTCGATTATGAGGACGTCCCGACCGCCGTCTTTTCGCAGCCTCCGATCGGAACCGTCGGCCTCACCGAGGCCCGGGCGCGGGCGCTCTTCAAGAAGGTGGACATCTACCGGGCAGACTTCCGCCCCATGAAGGCGACGCTCTCGGGCGCGATGGAACGCATGCTGATGAAGCTTGTCGTCGATGGCGGGAGCGACCGGGTGCTCGGGGTCCACATCATCGGCGAAGGCGCGCCCGAAATGATCCAGTGCCTCGCTGTCGCCGTCAGAATGGGCGCGACCAAGCGCCAGTTCGACGATACCGTCGCGCTGCATCCGACCGCCGCCGAGGAGCTGGTGCTGATGCGCGACAAGTCCTGCGCCTGAAACGCCGCCTCAATGCACGCGGATCGAAACCCTGGCGCAGCCGATGATGCGCGGGTCGCCGGTCACGGCGATCGGACGGTGCGCTGGATTGCTTGAATGGGGTTCGAGACGCGGAGGATGGGCGCGCCAGCGGCGCAGGATCGCCTGGCGCTGCGGCGCAGCGAGGCAGTAGGCGCCGTCGGCCGGGTGACGGTCGGCGTAGTCGATGACCACCAGGGTATCCTTGGGGAAGGCGAGGTCCACGGCTTCGTCGTCCAGGAAGAGCGCAAAGACGCGCTCGGCGTTGGTCGTCACCGGGATGTAATCCTCGGCGACCGCGTGCGGGTCGGCGAGGGGATCGTCGAGCAGGCGGACCGCCTCCGCAAAACTGATGAGGGGCGTGTGGCGGATGGCGCGGCGCAGATAGGCCGCGCTCGCCGTCTTGTCACGCTCGGCGACCGAACGCGCGCCCTGCGCCAGATATTCGAGGGAGGTTCCGAGCGCTTCGGCCAGTTTGGCGAGCATGAGGCGACGCGGGTCGTGAACGCCGGCCTCCCAGTTGGCGACCGCCGGCTGCGAGACCCCGAGCCGGCGCGCGAGTTCGGCCTGATTGAGCCCGCTCGCCTTGCGCGCCTGGCGTATGCGGTCGCCGATCGAGGTGAGCAGGGGCAGGCGCTCGAATTCAGGCATGGCGGCCTCCGCCGTTATAAGAATGCCTTATAAACACTGGCAGAGCGTCGGCCAATCATTTTGCACTGCAGCAAAAATGTGATGGAATAACAATGCGATTTGTGTAAACTTTAGGGTTTCATTCACCCATTGTCGGGGGATGAAAAATTAGCTAGGCTTATAAAATAAGAAGTCGTTAACGACCGTTTACAGCGATCGAGGCGATTGAATGTCTGACCATTGCACCGATGCCGGGGCCGCCCGGCTTGCTCAGCGGATCAAGGAGTATTGGCGCAAGAAGGGGTTTGAGGTGGACGTCGACATGCGTCCCGAAGGCTTTGTCTCCACCATGCGTTCGGCGCGGACCGATGTCCGCAGCGACATGGTGAACGGCATGCCCCGCCGCAGCGCAGGCGCCAGCGCCAGCCCCGCCTGATCAGGCCGCCGCCAGGGCCCGCCGGACGAGGGCCGGCCCCTGCAGATACGAGTCGAATACGGCGAAGGCCGCGCTGCCGAGCGTCAGAGGGCCATAGCCGAAGGTCGCCGCCAGGCAGGGCATCCCTGAGGCCAGCGCGGTACGGATGTCCGTGTCGCTGTCGCCGATGAAGACGCCCCGGCGGCGCCCGGTGATTTTCAGACATTGCAGCGCCGGCGCGGGATCGGGCTTGGCGACGCCGATCGTGTCCATGCCGACAATCGCATCGAAGCGGTCGGCGATGCCCAGTTTCTCTATCAGCAGGCGGGCCGGCGCCTCGCGCTTGTTGGTGCAGATGGCGATGGCGGCGCCGGCGGCCGCAAGGTCTGCGATCGTGTCGAGCACGAAGGGGAAGGGGCGCGACGAGTCCGCGATGTGCGCGATGTAGAAATCAAGAAACGACTCGACATGGGCGTCCATCTCGTCCGCGGGAATTTCTCCGCCGGTTTCCTGAAATCCGCGCACGAGCATGGCGCGAGCCCCGTGTCCGACGAGCGCGCGCACGCGCTCCGGCGGGATCGCACGCCGCCCGGCTCCGACGAGCGCATGATTCATGGCGGCGGCGAGGTCGTTGGCCGTATCGATCAGCGTGCCGTCGAGATCGAAGAGGACGCACACGTCAGAAAAATCGATCATGGATGCGACGGAGGTTTCGCTCATTCCGCGCTTCCAGGCGATAACGACTTGCGGGTTGGGCTCAGTGCGCGCCGGGTCCGCGCCCGACCAGCAGCAGAAAGAGGAGCATGAGGGCGATGGCGACCGCTTGCGCGGCGACCCGCAGGCGCATGAGCTTGTTCGAGTTCTTGGCCGCAAAAGTTCCGCCGCGGCCCAGCGAATAGATGCCGACCGCAAGAATGAGCGCCGTCGCAGCGAGCGCAAACGGGATCAG
>CAYTVQ010000010.1:2731-21215 GCA_964441615.1 uncultured Caulobacterales bacterium
CCCCGATAGATCTGCCCCGTCGTCACGGAGGGCGGCGCGACGCCGCGCAGATAGAACAGCGCAAAACCGAAAGGCGGGGTCAGGAATGAGGTCTGGAGGTTTACGGCCATCATCACGCCGAGCCAGACCGGATCGAGCCCCATGGCGAGCAGGGACGGCGCCACCAAGGGCACGACGACAAACGTGATTTCGATGAAATCGAGGAAGAAGCCGAGGAGGAACATGACGATCATGACGCCAAGCATCGCCCCGAAGGCGCCGCCGGGAAGCGCGGCGAGCGCCTTCTCGATCATCTCGTCGCCGCCGAGGCCGCGAAAGACCAGCGAAAAGAGCGCCGCGCCGATGAGAATCGTGAACACCATCGTGGTCACGCGCGCCGTCTGATCGACGACGGGCCCGAGGGCCTTCTCCCGGCGCATCAGGTCGAGACTGGCGAGCAGTCCGAACGGAATGACGGCGCACAGGGCGAAAGCGAGGAGGAGCCCGATCTGATCGGCGCCTGACGCCGATTGCCGCCCAAGGCGCAGATCGACGAAGGCGTTGAGCGCCAGCAGGGCGACAATGGCGCTCGCCGACAGCAGAACGAAGGATCGGGATGAGACGAGACCGCCCGCTTTCGGCGCAAACCGCACGCCGGCGATCAGGAGCGCGCCGACGGCGCCGACGCTCGCCGCCTCCGTCGGCGTCGCGACGCCGGCGAGGATCGAGCCGAGCACCGCGACGATCAGAATGAGCGGCGGCGGCAACGTCTTGAGGGCGGCGCGCAGGACTTCGGCGCGGCTGCCGAGTTCGGCGGCGGGAATGGCGGGCGCCTTGCCCGGCGACATGACGGCGACGAAGAGCTGGTAGAGAAGATAAAGGGCCACGAGCATGAGACCCGGGATCAGCGCGCCGGCGAAGAGATCGCCGACCGACACCGTCTCCGGCGCGAACACGCCGCGCTCGAGCTGCGCCTTCTGGTAGGCGTTCGAAATGACGTCGCCGAGCAGGATCAGGACGACCGAGGGCGGGATGATCTGGCCAAGCGTGCCGGCGGCGGCGATCGACCCGGACGCGAAGGCGGGATCGTAGCCGCGCCGGAGCATGGTCGGAAGGCTCAGAAGTCCCATGGTGACGACGGTCGCGCCGACGATTCCGGTCGAGGCGGCGAGAAGCGCGCCGACCAGCGTCACCGAAACGCCAAGGCCGCCCGGCAGCGAGCCGAAGAGCCGCGCCATCTCGTCGAGCAGCTCTTCAGCGATCTTCGATTTTTCGAGAATGACGCCCATGAGGACGAACATCGGAACCGCGATGAGGCTGGTATTGGTGACGGCGCCGAAAATGCGTTGCGGAAAGGGGAGGAGATAGGAGAGGTCGAAGACGCCGAAGGCGAGGCCGATGACGGCGAAGAGAAGCGCAGTTCCAGCGAGGCTGAAGGCCACGGGAAATCCCGCCAGCAGGAACGCGCAGAGCGCGGCGACCATCAGAAGGTCGAGATAGGGCGTCACCCCGCAGGCGCAAAGGCCGACCTCGCCGAAGAGACCTTCCATCGGCGTCAGCGCTCCCCGCGCAGGGTCTCGCCGGCGCGCGCGGCGTTGGCGAAACCCGCCATGGCGAGAAGCGTCGCGAAAACCGGAACCAGCGTTTTCAGGAGATAGACGCCCTGGATGCCGGACTGCTCGGTCGAGCCCTCTTGCACGCTCCACGCCTTGCCGACATAGGCGCTTCCGGTCCACAGGACGATCAGGATGACCGGAAAAAGAAAGAGATAGGTTCCGGCGAAATTGACGAGCGCCTTTCTTTTCGGCGAGGCCGCTCGATAGAAAATATCGACGCGCACATGGTCGTCGGTGAGCAGGGCGTAGCCGGCGGCGATGAGAAAGACGGCGCCGTGCATATAGGTGACGCCCTCCTGCATGAAGATCGAATTGATCCCGAAGACGTAGCGCAGGATGACGACGCCGAACTGGACGAGCGCCATCACGAGGACGAGCCACATGACGAGGCGCCCGGCGCCGCCGGCGATCCTCTCGAAGGCGCCCGCGAGGAGCGCAGTCGCCCGATGCGGCCCGCCGAGCAGCGCGATGAAGCCGGCAAGCGCGGCGAGGCAGCCGACGAAGATGGCGGCCTTGTGCTGAAAGCCTGCGACGGCGAGCCTTGGCGCGAGGGAGACAAAAAGAAGCCCGGCGCCAGCTGCGATCAGGACAATCAGCACGAAGGCGAAAGCGCCGGCCAGCGGGTTGCGGCGCGCAGCGAAAGCGGCGAGCGGCAGGAACATCAGAGGAAAGACAATTCCTGCAACGACCCAGTTCAGGATGTCGCCGATCGCGGTCAGCATGGCGGGCTCAGAGCGAGAACACTTGGCGACGCATGCTCATGAAGGCCTCATCCGAAATGCGGCCCCATTCCTGCGACTGCTTCAGCGAAGTCCGGTAGCTTTCGAAGATGCGGCGCGAGATGTCGTCAGTCGCGGCGATCTCCTCAAGGACGGTCCTCGACTCGCGCGCGAGCGCCGCCATCACGTCATCCGGCATCTGCCGGAGTTCGACCCCGTGGGTCTTCACGAGCTGGTCGAGGGCGACGGCGTTGAAATGTCCGTATTCGGCGATCGAGAGCTGGTTCGCCTCGCGGCAGGCGGCGCGGACGATCGCTTTTTCCTGGGTCGTGAAGCTTTCCCAGAGCTTGAGGTTGACGCCGAGCGTGATTTGCGATCCAGGCTCATGAAAGCCCGGCCAGTAATAATACTTTGCTTCGCGATAGAAGCCGAACGCCTGATCGTTCCAGGGGCCGACCCATTCGGTGCCGTCGATGGCGCCCGATTGCAGCGCCGAATAGATCTCTCCCCCTGGAATATTCACCGCCGAGGCGCCGATGCGGCGCAGAACTTCGCCGCCAGCGCCCGGCATGCGTATCTTGCGGCCGCGCAGGTCCTCGAGCGATGTAATCGGCTTCTTGAACCATCCGCCCATCTGGTGTCCGGTGTTGCCGGCCGCCCATGGCTTGATGTTGAAGGGCGCGGCGAGTTCGTCCCAGAGCGCCTGACCGCCGCCAAACTCCGTCCACGCCATGATTTCGGTCGCGGTCATGCCGAAGGGGACGGCGGTGAAGAAGGGATAGGCCTTCGATTTGCCGACCCAGTAATAATCCGCGCCATGATAAAAATCCGCAGCGCCGCCTGCGACTGCATCCAGGGCCTCGAAGGCGCCGACGAGTTCTCCCGCCGCGAAGACGCGCACCTTGATGGCGCCGTCGCTGAGATCGCTGATGAACTCGGCGACGCGCGAGGCGGCCGTTCCGAGGCCCGGAAAGTCCTTGGGCCAGGTCGTCACCATTTTCAGTTCGCGTCTGGCGAGGGCGCCGAGCGATGAGATCGCGCCGGCGGGCGGCGGCGCGCCGCAATCGCATCCGGCGAGCGCGGCCGCGCTGATCGCCCCTCCCGCGAGGAATTTTCTGCGCTTCATCGGTCTGGATGTCCGCCCCTGCAGCGCCGCTTTGCGATCGCCGGCGCGCGCGACAAGGCCCGGATCAGCTCTGCCGATCCATCCGGACCCAGCCCTTGGCGGTCAGCTTCTCGAGCGGCTGGAAGTCGGCCTTGTAGTGCATTTTGGGGGAACCATCCACCCAGTAGCCCAGATAGACGTATGGCAAGCCGAGGTCGCGCGCGAGGGCGATGTGATCGAGGATCATGAAACGCCCGAGGCTGCGCGCCTCTTCCTCCGGCTCGAAGTAGGAATAGACCATCGAGAGCCCGTCGGTGAGCCGGTCCGACAGGGCGCAGGCGAGGAGGCGCTCCTCGCCGTCCTCGCCGCGCAGCGCGTATTCGAGGATCATGGTGTGGACGGAAGTCTCTTCAACCATCGACGCATAGTCGAGCAAGGTCATGTCGGCCATGCCGCCGTCCTCGTGCCGGGCGTCGAGATATCCGCGGAGTACGGAGAATTGCTCGCTGGTCGCGTGCGGCGGTTTGAGGCGGCGGATGAGGTCGGCGTTCCGCGACAGCGCGCGCCGGCGCGACCGGGTCAGCTTGAAATCGTCGACCACGACGCGCACCGGCACGCAGGCGTTGCAGGTCTCGCAGGCCGGCACATAGATGATGTTCTGCGACCGCCTGAAACCGCGGCGGGTGAGGATCGCATTGAGCGCCGGCGCCCCGGGACCCGAAAGGTAAGAGAACACCTTGCGCTCGGTCCGGCCCGACAGATACGGGCACGGCGCCGGGGCCGTGATGTAGAAATCGCCGCTCTCAAGGCCGAGGCGGCGGGCGATGTCCTCGTTACGCATGCACGCGAATCCTAGCGTCGGAATCTTAGCGGGGGATTAGCGGACCGGCAATGCGCGCTGCAAACCGCTGTCACAGCCTGCCGATCGAGGCGAAATAGGCCGGCGCCGCGAAGGTGTAGACGAGCCAGATGACCAGCACCATCGGGCCGCCGACCTTCACATAGTCGATGAACTTGTAGCGTCCGGGGGTCATGACGAGGAGATTGGTCTGATAGCCGATCGGCGTAATGAAAGGACAATTCGCGCCATAGATGACAGTCATGGCGAGCGGCAAAGGGTCCATGCCGGCGAGGCGCGCGGCGTTGACCGCAATGGGCAGGAAAAGCACCGCGGTTGCATTATTGGAGAGAATGTTTGTGGTGACCGCGCTCAACGCGAAAACGGCCGAAATGAGCGCGGTCGGGCCGAAGTTCTCCGCAATCGGCACGAGAAGGCCGCCAAGCAGCGCCGCGCCGCCGGTCTCCTCCAGCGCGCAGCCCATGGCGAGCGAGGCGCCGATCAGGAGATAGATGCGCCGGTCAAAGGCGCGCGCCGCCTGGCGGATGTTGAGGCAGTTGAAGGCGAGCATGGCGAGCACGCCGCAAAGCGCGGTAATCGCGATCGGGGCGAGACCGGCGGCGGCGGTCGCAACCACGGCCGTGAAAATGAGCCCCGCCGTCAGCGCGTTGCGCGGCGCCGGCAGTCCGGTCAGCGACCATTCGAGCAGCAAGACGTCGCGGTCCCGGCGCAGGGCCTGCACGTTCTCGATCGTTCCGAGAATCAGCAGAACGTCGCCGTTTTCGAGGCGAATGGAGCTCATCTGGTCACGGATCATGCGGTTGCGGCGCTCGACGCCGAGGACGACGCAATTGGTCTGGTAGTGAAATCCGATCTGGGCGATCGTTCTTCCGGCGAGCCGCGAGCCCGGCGCGACGACGGCTTCAACCATGGCGAGCTGCGTTCGCGGTTCGGGCCGGCCGTCCGCCTCGAGCGCGACCTCCGACAGCATGCCGTCGATGACCTCGGGATGTTCCTTCATGATGCCGGTGAGCGCTGCGCGCGTCGCCGCGACGATGACGATGTCGCCGAGCTGAAAGCGGAAGTCGTCGAAGGGCGGGAGCAGCGCCTCCTCGCGGCGCTGCACCATGCGCACGGTGATGTCGGGAAGATCTGTGAAATGCCCGGCCACCGGCTGCTTGCCGATAAGAAAATGCCCGCGCGTCAGTTCGAACTGCGCGATGAACTGCTTGTTCTCGCGTTCGGCGGCGTCGTCCGCCGCGCGGTGGGGCAGGAGCAGACGCCCGGCGGTCGCCAGATACAGCATGCCGGTGGCCGCGATGAGCGCGCCCATCGGCGTGAGATCCCAGAACCCGATCTCCGACCCGGTCGCTCTCTCGAATACGCCGGCGGCGAGAATGTTGGTCGAAGATCCGATCAGCGTGGTCGCGCCGCCAAGAAGCGCGATGAAAGAAAGCGGCATCAGCAGCCGCGAGGGTGGAATCTTCGCCGCTGCCGCCATGGCCGCGATGATGGGCATGAAGATGACGACGACTGGCGTGTCGTTGAGGAAGGCGCTGACAAGGACGACCAGAATGAAGATGCCGCCGACCATGAGCGTCTTCTGCAAATGCACGGCGCGCAGCAGGTATTTGGTCGGCAGCTCCATGGTTCCCGACTGGAATATGCCTTGAGCGACGATCAGCAGGCTGAGGACGGCGACCAGCGCGGGATCGGCGAAGCCTGCGAGGAGGTCCTTGGAGGTGATGACGGACCTCATGGATTCGTCGCGCAGAGGCGCAAATTCAAAGAGAAGCAGGAGCGCCGCTACGATCGAAACCGAGACAATCTCGACAGAGAAGCGGTCGCTGGCGAAGGCGACGACGGCCCAGGCGATGACGGCAAAGGTCGCCCACATCTGCCACGGCGCGCCCGCCGCCGCCTGCAAGAGGCTGTCAACGCCCGTCATCGAAGAGGCGGTTCTCCTGTCGTTCGCCTTCCCTCCTAGCCCGATTTGATGCTAGGCGCACAGGTCTTGACGAAGCGCCTTCTCCGCCGGAGGCCGACGCGAGGCGCCCTGCATGACCGACCCCTTCCGACCGCTGAAGAACGCCTTTGGACGCTTTGCGACCGGCGTCACGCTTGCCGGCTGTAGAGACGGGGCGGGACGCCCCGTGCTCCTCACCGTCAACTCCTTCACCTCGGTCTCGCTGGAGCCGCCGCTGGTCCTGTGGTGCATCGAGAGGAAGGCCTCGGCCTTCCCGGCCTTCGTGGCGGCCGATGGATATTCGATCAACATCCTGACGGCGAGCCAGCGTGCGCTGTCTGATCAGTTCGCGGCGCATGCGCCGGCGCCGCCGCCGGCCGACAGGATGGAGACCTGGATCACCGGGGCGCCCATCCTCAAGGAGCGTCTGGCCGCATTCGACTGCAAGGTTCGCGACCGGCATGATGCAGGCGATCATGTCATTCTGATCGCCGAGGTCGTGAGGTTTGACTCGGCGCCCGGCCGGCCCTTGCTCTATTTCGCGAGCGACTATGCGGAAGGTCCGGAGGCTGACTGATGAAATGCGCGTTTCTGGGGCTCGGAGTCATGGGCTATCCGATGGCTGGCCACCTTGCGCGCGCCGGCCGTGACGTCACTGTCTACAATCGAACGCCCGCGCGCGCTGCAGCCTGGACCGCCGAACATGGCGCGCGGGCCGCGGGAGATCCCGCCAGCGCCGTATCCGGCGCTGATGTCGTCTTCGCCTGCCTCGGCGATGATCCGGACGTCGCCGCCGTCGCGGCGCAATCTGCAAGCGGCATGAAGCGCGGCGCCATATTTGTCGATCACACCACCGCCTCGCCCGCGCTCGCGCGAAAGCTTCACGCCGATTTCGCCGAGATCGGCGTCGCCTTCATCGACGCCCCGGTCTCGGGCGGCGAGGCCGGCGCAAAATCGGGCAAGCTCTCCGTCATGTGCGGCGGCGATGCGGCGGCCGTCGAGAGCGCGGGCGGCGTGATGGCCGCCTATGCGGCGCGCGTCGTGCATATCGGCGGGCCGGGCGCCGGCCAGCTCTGCAAGGCGGTCAACCAGATCTGCATTGCGGGCCTCCTGCAGGGACTGTCGGAGGGCGTGCATTTCGCCCAGAAATCCGGACTCGACATCGAAAAGGTGCTGGAGGCGATTTCCGCGGGCGCCGCGCGCTCATGGCAGATGGAGAATCGCGCGCGCACCATGGCGGCCGACGAATTCGAGTTCGGCTTCGCCGTCGACTGGATGCGCAAGGATCTGCGCATCGCGCTGGCCGAAGCGCGCGCCAACGGCGCAAGGCTCCCGGCGACCGCGCTGATCGATCAGTTCTACGCCGACATCCAGGCCATGGGCGGCGGGCGCTGGGACACGTCGAGCCTCATCCGCAGACTGAAGGATGTCGATTAGGAGCTTCGCGCCGCTCTGCTATTGGGGCGGCGGCGACTCCTCTGCGGGCGGCGCGGCCTGCTCGTCCTCGGGAACGGCTTCGCTGTCAGCGCCGCCCGCGTCTCGGTCATCCGCCTTCGAGACTTCGCCGCCGCCCGACTGCTCGCCCTCGATGTCGGACTCGCCCGCCGCGCCGCGTTCAACCGGCGGCATGGCGTCGTCGTCTTCGACTTTCGGCTTCGCGCATGCAGCACACAGCGCAAGCGCACTGAAAATCAATGCAGTTTTCCGGAGCATGGCTTCCTCACAGATGATGCGGTCGCCGGCAGCCTAGCACATGGACCGCGGCAGCGGGGCGCGAATTCGGAAATGGAGTCCGGTTTTGCTTGCAACTCAGGCGTTCGGACCTAGAGTCGCAGCCGGTGGGAGAGGCGAGCGCCTGTTGCAGCATTTCTGCGGCAGGCCGTAGTCGCGTTCGCTGACGAGCCAGCTCCGGTTCGCCGGCTGCATATCAGATCCTCATCTGCCCGATGCAATCCAGCGCGGCGATTCCGCTGCGCGCAATGACGGGTGATCTATGAACATCAAGATGAAGTTGCATGGCGCCGCCGCCGCAATTGCGGTCGGCGCGCTGACGCCGCTCGGGGCGGCGCTGGCTCACGGCGGCATTGACGACAAGCAGCCGGACCTCAGGACGCTCGTGTCGGAGTCGGCGATGGTGGTCTGGGGCGACGTATCGGACATCGCTTACGTAAATTCTCAGCCTACAGAAGAAGAGCCCAACGGCGTTCCGCACACTTTTGTCACCTACAAGGTGCGAGAAACGATGCGCGGAACGGCGCAGAGCTCGGTCACGCTTCGCTTTGTCGGCGGCGCCGACGGCCGCGGCGGCGTCTACATGGAGACGACGACGCCGGTCTTCATGCGGGGCCAATCGGACATCCTTTTCATCAAGGGCGGCGCGCCGGACGACTGTCCGCTCGTCGCCTGCGTCGATGGACGGTTTCGCGTCGCCAATGGCGGCGTTCACAATGGCTGGGGAATTCCAGTGGTCGAGGCGCGCAAGGGTCTCGTCATCGGCGGCAGGCCGGATCTCTCGCTCCTGAAGATGGAGCTGCCGCGGCCGCCCTTCGAGGCGCTCGCGTCCCGGCCTGAAATCAAGGCGCTGATCGGGCGCCAGTTCGCGAACATGTCGATGGATGAAATGCGCAAGCGTTACGAAGCCGAGGCGCCGGCGCAATCCGTCATCAGCTATGAAGTCTCCTCGGAGCGCGGCGCTGAAGATCAGGGCGTGAAGTCGCCGCCTATCCGCACCTTCGGCAAGCCGATAGCGATCGCCGATTTCGTAGGGGCGGTCCGGGAAGCGGCGGCGGGAGCGCCGCCCCCGCGCATGCAGGTGCAGTTCGCCGATCCCAAGGCGCCCTTCACCGTCGCGCCGCCCAAGCCCGCAATCTTCAAGGCGGCCGTGGCTGCGCCGAATATCTCGCCCGAAGAAAAGCGCGAGCTCGATCTCGACAAGGAAGGCACGACGCGGCCGACGCCCGATCTGAGGAAGCCGACCAAGGCCCCGCGCGGCATTCAGGACAACAATCCGGTCAAGACCGAGGATGAAGGAGGCAACCAATGAACCGCGTGATCTTTTCCGCTGCGCTTCTCGCTTCGCTGGCCGCGGCCGACGCGCAGGCCGCGTCCTGGCTGGTCTGCGACGGGTCTCACAAGATCAAATGGGGCGGAAACTCGACCACCGCCCGCATCAACACGGTGAGCTATCCGGCCGGACCGATCCTGCAAACGGCCCAGCGCGGGATCGATATCGTCAACACCAATCCGTCGAACTTCAACATCAACCGGACGACTGAAACCGGCGGCGTCGGCCGCGGCAACGGCCAGAACGAAGTCTACGCCCTGGACATCGATCCGCCCGGCGTCGCCCGAATGAACTATCACTGCTACTGGTTCTTCGGAATTCACGCCGGCCTCGACGAGGTCGATATCGTGCTCGACAGCGGCATCACCAACTGGACGACGACGCGCAACAAGTCCTCGCACGGCGTCTATGGCGGCGGCAGCACGCCGATCGAGCCCGTCATCGTGCACGAGGCGGGACACTATCTCGGTCTCATGCATGTCGACTGGGAGTACAATGTGATGGGCGACGCCTGGCGCCACCTTCACGCCAACGGCTCGGAGACGCGCAGCTATTTCGGCGAGGACGCTGGCCATGGCGCGCGCCAGCTTTACGGCACGCAAGGGTCCAGCTTCACCGACGTCTCAGTGAGTCATTGGCGCTATATCGGCTCGGATGGCGAATACTCGATGCATGACCGCACGCGGATGTTCAATTCGGCGGGCACGTCGGAGCTGGGCAAATCCACGGTCAACGGCGAGCCGCGCTACAATGTCACGCGCGGCGGAACCGTCCGCGCCGAGTTCACGATCGAGAACAACGGCAAGGCCAATGTGAACAATGTCGGATATGGGCTCTATATCTCGACCAATGACACGATCAGCACGGCGGACCGGCGCGTCGGCGGCGGTTCGTTCGGGTCAATCAATCCGGCGGATGTCTCGACCCAGCAATTCTCGCTGACCATTCCCAACGATCTTGCGGCCGCAACAAATTACTGGGTCGGGTTCATCATCGACGAGAACAACACGATCACCGAGGTCGACGGCTGGAACAACAAGGCCTATATCGGCATCAGGACCAACTGATCGACCGCTCACGGACGAGCAAGAGGCCCGGCGGCGCCGCCGGGCCTTTTTTTTATTCCTTCAGAGGCGTTGCGGCCGCCGTCTATTTCACGAGCGTCGGCGTATAGGTCCAGGTCCAGCCGTCGCCGGTGACCGTGAACGACTTGTGATCCTTCGATACCGAGACATTGGGACTGCCTGTCTCGCCGACGCCGAGCATGCGCGGATCGGGAATGGCGAGATAAAGCGTTGCGTCCGCCTTCTTGGCCGGCGACGTCATGAGCTTGAGGCTGGCCGGGCATTCCAGCGGCACGCTGATCTGCCCGTAGGCGCGCTCGCCCTTGAGGGCGATGCGCGGCTGCCCGCCGTCCTGTGCGGCCGATTTCGTGGTGAACAGCTCGAAGCTTCCCGGTCTGCCCGGCGGCGGACATTCCTTGGCGCTGCTGCGCACCGCTCCGACGCTCGACGCGCCGTCGCTGAATCTGATGTCGCCGACGACCTTGCGCTGATTGAGGTTCCACGTGAAATCCACCTTGAGGGAATCCTTCACGTCTCCCTCGGCCGCCGCCCATTGATGCGAGACGCCGGTCCAGCCGCTGTAGACGCCGTCGACATGATAGCTCGCGACTTCCGCGCGCGACCATTTCTGCACTGTCGCCATGTCGATCTGCGGCGCGGCGCTCGCCATAAGCGCGGCCGCAGCGGTTGTGGCAAGGAGGCTGAACATTTGAGCAGGGCCCTTTCATAGCTTCGATCACAAGGGACGCCTCGCGCGCCCGCGCGTCAAGCCTCAGGATCCGCCGCCGCTCAGGCGACGCTGACCTGGGGCGCGGCTTCCGGGAGATCCTCGCCGAAGGCGCGCTGGTAGAACTCGGCGACGGTCGGGCGTTCCAGCTCGTCGCATTTGTTGAGGAAGGTCACGCGGAAGGCGTAGCCTATGTCCTGGAAGATTTCGGCGTTCAGCGCCCAGTTGATGACCGTGCGCGGACTCATCACCGTCGAGATGTCGCCATTGATGAAGGCGTTCCTCGTCATGTCGGCGACGCGCACCATCGCGGCGATGGCGATGCGCCCTTCCTTAGAATTGTAGATCGGGGCCTTGGCGATGACGATCTCGACCTCCTCGTCATGGGCGAGATAGTTCAGTGTCGTGACGATCGACCAGCGGTCGAGCTGGCCCTGATTGAGCTGCTGCGTGCCGTGATAAAGGCCTGTCGTGTCGCCGAGGCCGATGGTGTTCGTGGTCGCAAACAGCCGGAACCAGGGATTGGGCGAGAGCACCTTGTTCTGATCGAGCAGCGTCAGCCGCCCCTCCGCTTCCAGCACGCGCTGGATGACGAACATGACGTCCGGGCGCCCGGCGTCATATTCGTCGAAAACGAGCGCGACCGGGCGCTGGAACGCCCAGGGGAGGAGGCCCTCTTTGAACGCCGTCACCTGCACGCCGTTCTCGACCACGATCGCGTCCTTGCCGATGAGATCGATGCGCGACACATGGCTGTCGAGATTGATGCGTATGCAGGGCCAGTTGAGCCGCGCTGCGGCCTGCTCGATATGGGTGGATTTGCCCGTGCCGTGATAGCCCTGCACCATGACCCGCCGATTATGGGCGAAGCCGGCCAGGATCGCCCGGGTCGTCTGGGGATCGAAGCGGTAGGCGGGATCGATCGCCGGCACATACTCGTTGGGCTTGGCGAAGGCCGGGACCTTCATGTCGAAGGGGACGCCGAACAGCTCGCGGGCGTTGACCGTCTTTTCCGGCTTTTCAAGAAACTTTTCGTCGATGACCGGCATTTGCGTCCCTGGAGCCTGCTGCGCTGCAACGGGGGCGGACCCTTACGCGCCCGCGCTCTGATTTCAAGTGTCGTAAACCGCGCGAAAAGGCTCAGAAGGCCGCGGCGCCGCGGCTTTCTGAGGCGCCGCGATTGACAGGGAATCTTATAGTAAATACAATGTATTGTAGTTAATAACTTCGTTAACGCCGTTAAGAATGGTTAACAGATTATGAATAAGACGATCTTCTCTGTAGCCTTGTCTGTGTCCGCATCGATTTGCGCCGGCGCCACGGCCGCCGTTCAATCCAACTCTCTGGCGACCAGGTTCCAGGAAGAGATCCGGGAGCCTGTTTCGCTGATGCTGGGCGCGCCGGCGGTCGATGCTGAGGGGATTGGGCGCAATGGCGATACGGAAGCGCTTGCGTTCGAAGCCGTTGGAGCGCGCGCCGGCGTCAGAAGCGCCCGCGACGAGGGACGGATCACGCGCTTCATGTCGGAAGACGAGCTTGAGGCGGGGGCCGCGAGTCTTGGGCTGGTCGAACTCGGCGGCGGCGCGGAAGATGCGATCGAACTCGCGGAGCTCTTGATGGGGCCCAGCCCCGAAAGCGACTTTGCGCAGATCGAGCGCGTCATTGTGACGTTCAGCGAGGCGGCGCCGTCGGCGGCGGTCGAGACGCCGGCGCCAGCCGCCTTCGCTCTCATGCTCACCGCGCTCGGCCTGGGCGGCGTTGTTCTCCGCCGCCCGCGCAAGACCAGACGGGCCGCCTGAGGCGTCGCCCCCGCGCTCGCAGGGGGATTTTATCGAAACGGCTGCGCTTCCCGATTATTCGCTCAGCTGAGGCGGCCGTCAGCAGATCCGCGCCTTTTTGAGGATCTGGTGCGCCTTGACGACGGCGGTCAGTTGCGCCTCGGCGCTGCGGTCGCCGCCATTGGCGTCCGGATGGTACTGGCGCACCAGCTCCGCATAACGTCGGCGGATGTCCGGCCCTTTCGCTGTCGGCCGCAGGCCGAGCGTTTCAAAGGCCTGAGTCTGAAGCTTGGTGAGCACGCGTCCCTCGCGCATGCGCGCCTGCATCGGATTTCGACGCGGCCCGTCGCCGAAAAGTCCGAAGGCGTCCAAAAGATCGGCGGGCCCCCGAAAGCGCTGGCCGGCTCTTGCGCGCGCATTCTTGCCCAAGCCCCAGGTCGGGCGATCGCCATACTGCGAGGCGAGGCGCGACGCCTCGGCTTCGGGCTCAGACAGCCCGTCGAAAAAGTCCCAGTTCCGATTGTGTTCCTGCGCATGCGCGGCGCACAGCCAGATCTTGTCGGCGGGATTGCGCGGACTCCGGCTGACCCGCAGGGCGGCGCGATTGCGGCAGTCCGGCGCAGCGCAGGGGCGCCCGGCCGGTTCGGCCCAGGCGGGGATCTCCTCGGTTTGCGGCGGGCGCACCCGGATATCGAATCCGAGCCGCGGCTTGTAGGCGTAATCGCTCATACGCTGAGTATGGTGGCTGACCGCAGTTGATACAATCTTGACAAGCGCGGATTGAGGCGGCTCCGTTATGGGAATGTCTGTCGTTCTCACAATGAAGCGCAAGCTCGGCGACGCCTTCGCGCCGGACGCGCTTGAACTTGTCGATGATTCGCATCGTCACCTCGGGCATGCAGGTTCGCGGCCGGGCGGCGAGACGCATTTCAAACTGCGGATCGTGTCGAGGGCGTTTGAAGGCCTCGGGCGCGTCGAGCGCCAGCGCGCGGTGATGCGGGTGCTGAAAGACGAGCTCGCCGGTCAGGTGCACGCGCTCAATATCGAGGCCGTGACGCCGGAAGAGGCGCAGCGCTGCGCCTGAGCGTTCAGCCGCCAGCGTGTCGCATTGCGATCAGGCTCTTGGTCAGACCGCAGAACCGCTCATCGACATGCGTTGCGTCCGGGAACAGCGCGCGCATCTGCCCCTTGTCGAGGAGGCGCGCGGACTGCACGCGGATCATCGCTTCGTCCACGGAGCGTTTTCTCCCCGCGAATCCCAGCGCCAGGCGCATGACGAGCCGGTAGCGCAGCTGCTCGGGAAGCCAGTGGATGAACGCGGCGCGGAAATGCGGTTCGATCGGGAACCAGAAATAGGGCGTCTGCGCATAATAAGCGGGCGCCAGCCGGCGCAGATTGGCGGCCATCGCGGCCATCTTCGCCCAATCGCCGACATGCTCTATGACCGAATTGGAGTGCGCCAGGTCGAAGCTCATGTCGTCGAGATCGCCAAGATCGGTCGCATCGCCCGCGCGGAAGGAGAAGACGCCGCCGGATGGCAGTTCTTCCTTTGGATTGATCAGCGTGATCTCGAGCGGCCGGCGCGCGACCTCGTTCGCCGCAATATTCCAGTAATAGGCCGTGCCGCCGAGGTCGGCGATGCGGCAGCGCCCCTTCCTGGCGATTACGGCGTCGATGAGGGCGAAAAGCCGCGAGAATCTCTTTTCGCGAAAGCGGCGCGACAGGCCGCCCTTGCGGCCGTACGCCCTCTCCACCATGGCGGGCGCGCGCGCCGTCTCAAGAGTGGTGTCGGCGAGGGACATGGGGGAAAGACCTAGGCCGTCCCGCCTTAACGAGCGATTGACGCGGCGTCGCTTTTGCCGGTTGTGGCGGATGGGCCGGCGATGCTAGGGGCGGATCGAGCCGCGCGGCGGCCTGAAGCGAGAGAGGCGGAAGTTGGATCTGTCATCGGCGCCGGCGACCTACGCCATCATCGCCGCGACCGTCATCGTCAGCGTCTACGCCCTCAATGCCGGCCCGCAGTTCATCGATGATTTCTCCATGAAGGTCGGCGCTGTGACGCGCCGGCGCGGCCATCACCGCCTCATCACGTCCGCTTTCCTGCACGCGGGCGTCATCCACCTCCTTTTCAACATGCTGAGCTTCTGGTCGTTCGGTCCGACGATCGAAAGAACTCTCGGTACGGACGGCATGATAGCCCTCTATTTCGGCTCCGCCATCGCCTCGAGCCTCATGATTCTCCTCAACAACCGGCGCAATCCGGACTATGCGGCGATCGGGGCTTCGGGCGCCGTGTCGGGCGTCATCCTCTCCTTCTGCCTCTTTTATCCGCTGGCGCCGCTCTACCTGTTCGGCCTGCCCTGGGGCATTCCGGCCGTGCTGTTTGCGGCGCTCTTTCTCGCAATTTCCTCGCATCTGATGCGCACGCCCGATCGCATCATCAGCCATGAAGGCCATCTCGGCGGCGCGATCGGCGGCGTCATCCTCACCGTGCTCATGCGTCCCGACGCCGTCACGCGCTTTTTCGGCTGACGGCGGCGCTGGCGAGATGCTAGCCTGAGGCCTTCAGTCCGGTTGAGTACAAGATGGGCGATCAGAGCAGGGGATTTGGCTTTCCGGCGGCGCTGTCGCTCGCCGGCGTCGCGGCGGTCGCGGCGGCGCTCGCCTTTTCCGAATGGTCAAGGTTCAACGACCGCAAGGCCGCCGATGCGACGGTCGCCGAACTCAAGGCGGAGGTCGCAAGCGCCCGCGACGAGGCCCGCGCCGCGCTTTCCGCGGTCATCGATCAGAAGACGCTGAGCACGGCGAACGCTTCCGTCTATCTCATCATCGTCAACGGGGCGCCGCGCGGCACGGCGTTCGTCCTCGATCGCGACCAGGGCCTGCTGGCGACCGCGGGTCATACGGCCGAGTCGCTCCCCCTCGATGATCTGAAGGCGGATGTGCGAATTCTCAATCGCGACCTCAAGGGTCCGATCAGGGTGAAATCGAAGCGCGTTCACGCCGGGTTCAAAGCCTTCCGTACTCTGATCGAAGCCTACCAGCCGACGCGCCGGAACTCCTCGATCTATTCTCCCCAGGCGGCGCCGGTGCGCGATCTCGCCTTTGACGCCGGCCTCATCACTGTCGATCCGGTCGACCCCGACAGCGGCGAGAATCGCCTCGGACCCAATCTGCCGCTCGCCCCGGAGGACGATCTCCTCGAGCTTTCGGCCGGCGCCGCCATCGCCATCATCGGCTATCCTTATGACACGCTGGACGATGGCTTTGCCGCGGACGCGGCCATCTCGCGGGTCGAGCGCGGCGTCATCGCCGCGGTCATGCCGCCGCTCGACGCCGCTGCAGAGGAAAGGGATGCGCGCGTCGCAAACCTCATCATTCATAGGCTCGCAACCGCGGGCGGTTCGAGCGGCAGTCCGGTGATCAACGCCGCAGGGCAGGTGGTCGGCGTCCACACCCACGGCATCGAGTCGATCAGTTCTAATGCGGACGGCGCCGCCCAGCGCGCCGACGTGCTCTACGATCTCCTGACCCCGGAACGCGAGTCCCGGCGGATGACCGAGCTGTTCCTTCCGGCCTGGTCGAAGACGCTCACGCACTGGGCGCGAATCAAGGATGCGCTGCCCTGGTCTTTCTACATGGAATATGCCCGACCAGGCGTCGAACCGGCGCCGACGGTCGGCGACCTCGCCGAGACCGAGCCGCCCTTCGCCAAGATCATCGAGGATCTCAATTTCGGCGATCCTGTCGACAGCTACCGGGTCGCCGCCCCCGATGCGGCCGCGGCCGGCGGCGCTTTCCGGATCGATGAGCGCGGCCAATATGCCGAGACCTGGATGAGCGTCGATCGCGCCCGGGAGGCGGTTCTGTTCGCGTTCGACTATTCGCTGCGCTCGCGCTCCGGCGGATGCAGGCTCGCGACCTATTGGCGTCGGAAGGGCGAGACCCGTCTCGCGACGCAGAAGCCGAGGGCCTCGTTCGAGCTTCGGCTCGCCGCGGAAGCTCTGCGAACGGACGAGTATCACATCATCTTCCGCCGCGACGCCGACTGCGATCCCGGCAGCCGGGAATTCTTCGCGGGTTCGATCTCATGGCCTGCCGCGGCGGAAATCGTCAGCGCATCCTTTGATGCGGCCGCCGTCTCCCCGCAACGGGACGGGATTTACCATGCCGCGCAGGCGGTGCTGGACAGGGTCGCCTGCGCGCTCGCGGTCGCCCCGAAGGAGGATTGCGAGGCCGAGGCCTATATCGAGATCGAGGCGAACTGACTTGGGCTGGGCCCAGCTGGGGAAAACCGTCCCGCTCTCCGGCGAGTTGCACGGGTGTGACCTAGGTCGCCGCGGCAACGAAAAGGCCGCGTCAGTCAAGGGCTTCGCCCAAATTAAATTGGCGCTGCGGGGTTGATTCCGCTCGATTTCGGTTTAGCCTTGTGAGTGCTCAGACATTGGAGAGACGAGAGTCTCGACGGGTCTGGACGGGATGGGTGGGAGACAAGGCCCGTTTCTTGCTAACGGTGACTTTGCGTAGTTTCGGTCCAACACTGGCTTCCGACATCTCCATTGTTCTTGGGGGAACAAATGGATGCAGACGGCGACGGCCTCAGTCGCTCCGGCGACGAGGGCTTCTTTCAGGATCGGTCTCCGACCGTGATCCGGGACATCGCGTGGCGCGGTCCTGACCTCCGGCGCGCGGCGAAAGAGGCCCCGATCGGTCTTGGCCGCACGGCCGTTCCGGTCGCAGACGACCGCGACATCAGCGAGGTCATCATCGGGTCCAGTCCCCGCGCGGCGGCGCTGCGCGACCAGATCCGCCTCTACGCTGAATATGACACGCCAGTGCTGCTGACCGGGGAAACCGGGGCGGGCAAGGAGCTGATTGCGCGCGAGCTTCACCGCCTCTCGGCGCGCCGCGGCAAACCCTTCATCGCGCTCAATGCGGGCGCCGTCCCCGAAACGCTGGCGGGCGCTGAATTCTTCGGCCACACAAAGGGCGCCTTCACCGGCGCTGTCGTCGAGCGCGAAGGCGCGTTCGTTGCGGCTGACGGCGGCGTCCTGTTCCTCGACGAGATCGGCGATGCGCCGATCTCGGTGCAGACCCAGCTCCTGCGCGTGCTTGACGACGGCGTCGCCGCCAAGATCGGATCGCGTCACGGCGTCAAGACCGATTTCCGGCTGATCGCGGCCACGAACGTCGATCTTTCGCGCAATGTCGAAGCGGGGACCTTCCGGCGCGACCTCTACTATCGCATCAATGTGCTCTCGATCGAGGCGCCGCCCCTGCGCGAGCGCGGCGATGATGCGGTGGAGATCGCCGAGCATTTCATCAGAACCCACGAGGATCCGCGGCTGCGCAGCGCGCAGCTGACGCCGAAGGCCGCGGACAAGCTGAAAGCCCATCTCTATCCGGGCAACATCCGTGAACTGCGCAATATCGTGCAGCGCGCCCTCGTCCATGCGCGGGGCGGCAAGATTCTGGCGGAACACGTCGCCACGTCGCCGGCGGGGCGCACGTCCGCGCGGTCGGATCTCGACGCGTCGAAGGCGAAGGAGCTGGTCGGGAGATTCGCCGTCGTGAAGGCGCTGAAGCAGACTGGCGGCAATGTGGCGAGAGCCGCCGAGATCGCCGGCC
>CAYTVQ010000011.1:0-21078 GCA_964441615.1 uncultured Caulobacterales bacterium
GGCCAATTCGGCTGCGCGCGTCAATGCGGCTGCGGCCGACATCCTGTTCAAGGAGTTGTTGCGGCGGGCGATTGGCGGCCGCGTTGTGATCGATTTTCTCCCGATGCCGGACCGCAAGGAGCGGACGGGCTTTCTTGCCGCCCTGCGCCGGCTGCCTCGACATGGCTATGAATGCCGTATCGGCGCGCTCGCTCCCGACGGGCTTTGCGATCTGACGGCGCCTCGCCGCCGCCTCTCTCTTCTCGATGCGGCGACGGAAGCTGACGCGACGCGCCCGAGGCCTGGGCGGCGCTTCACCCTCGACTGGAGCGCGAAGGCGGCGATCCGCAGGCTTGAATGGGGCCTCAAGCGCCAGACGAGCAGGCGGCCGCGGCTCCTTGTCGGCAAGGAGATCGCCGATTATCTGGTGCGCGACCGTCCGCAATGGCGAGCGCGGCTGGAACAGCGTCATGGGGCGCGCTTCGCGATCGATGCGAGCGACAGACTTGAGGGGCGCGGCTTTGACCTCGCGGAATGATTCCGGTGCAATGCGCTGTCCCATCTGCGGGAAGGGCGCATCTGCGGCTTATGCGCCCTTTTGCTCGAAGCGCTGTGCTGACGTCGATCTTCACCGCTGGCTCTCCGGCGCCTACGCGATTCCGACGGAGGAGCCGGCGGCGGAAAATGAGGGAAGCGAGGAGAAATAGGCGATGATGGCCTGACGATGCGCCAGCAGTACAAATAACTGCGCGGACTGGCGTCTACCTGCCGTAATTGGGCACGAAAGCAAGCACAGTCTGAAACGCTGCGGCCGCGCCGGCGCCGCCGGCTATACACAAGAGTACGACGCTGAGGATGTTGCCGCCCAAGAGTTCAACGGCCTTTGCTGCGCCGATCAGCGCGCAGAGCGCCAGCGCGCCGACGGCGTAGAAGCGCAACAGGTCGCAGAACGCATCGCCCTTGCCGGTGAAATGCGCGGCGAAACGGGGTCTGGCGAGCCAAACATAGGCCCAGCAGCCAAAGCCGCCCGCGACAATCGCTGCAATCAGCGAAGGTCCGCGAAACAGCCCAGCGATCAGATCGCGCGCGTCATTGAAGCTGATGGCGGCCACAGCGGCGCCAATGGCGCCATAGACGACCGAAAGCGACAGGGTGGCGACCGGGTTTTCAAGGCGCGCGCGCCGGAAGCCGTCGCCGTCCGGTTTATGCGGCAGTCCCCAGTTCCGGGTCATGGTCGTCTCCAGGGAAGCTTCCTAGCCGACTGGAGCCGCGGCGTCCAAGTGGGCGCGCACGGCGGAAAAAACGGTTTCGAACATCGGCTCGGTCAGCCTCCCCGTATTCGTATTGTACCGCGAGCAGTGATAGCTGTCGAAAATCCTCAATCCGGGACCTGCCGGGTGGGAGGCCGCATGTGCGAATGTCGCCGCTGACCTTCTCATTCCGAGGGCCGTCAATGTTGAGTCATGGGCGATGCGGCCGAGGCAGACGATCGCCTTGAGGCGCGGCAAGCTGCTGATCCGCCCGGCAAGGAATGTCCGGCAGGCGTCGATCTCGCCGGGCGTCGGCTTGTTCTCCGGAGGCGCGCAGCGCACCGCGTTGGTGATCATGGCGTCGGTGAGCGCCACGCCGTCATCGGATCGGGCGTCGTAGGTCCCGCGCGCGAAGCCGAACTTGATGAGCGTCTGGTACAGGAGGAGACCAGCATAGTCCCCGGTGAAGGGGCGCCCGGTCCGATTGGCGCCCTGAAGCCCGGGTGCGAGCCCGACGATCAGGAGGCGCGCGCCCGCATCGCCAAAGGATGGGACCGCCCCGTTGAACCAGTCCGGATTGGCAGCGTGGTTTCTGCTCCGGTAGGCGACCAGCCGTGGACAAAACGAACAGGCGCGCGGCGGTTCGGCGCTCGTCGCGGCAGGCCTGACGGAGGCCTTGGTCAATCGAGGTCCTCGGCGTCATCATCGTACCCGCCGTCGAGGTCATCGTCATGGTCCTCGGCCGGTCGTGGCTTTCTCGGTTGGGCGGCCCGTCCGATGACGGTCTCCAGATCGGCGAGGTCAATGAAACGGTCCGCCTGCCGGCGCAATTCGTCAGACGCCATGGGCGGTTGCGACTTTACTGTTGAGATCACGGTGACGCGGACGCCCTGCTGCTGAAGGGCGTCGATGGCGCGTCGGAAGTCGCCATTGCCGGTGAACAGCACTATGTGATCGAGCTTCGGCGCAAGCGCCATCATATCGACGGCGAGCTCGATGTCGATCGAGCCCTTGAAGCGCCTTTTGCCGGTCGCGTCCGTAAACTCGCGCGACAGTTTGGTCACCATGGCGTAGCCGTTATAGTCGAGCCAATCGACGAGCGGCCGGAGGGGTGAATAGTCTTGTGTTTTGTCCTCCTGGATCGCGGTGTAGTAGTAGGCGCGAACCAGCATGCAGGCATCCTGGGCCTTCGCCAGCAGGGCCTTGTAGTCCATGTCGAATCCGAGGTTTCGGGCGGCCTTGTAGAGATTGGCGCCGTCAATGAAGAGGGCGGTCTTTTCGTTTGCCCGGAGCCCCAGAAATCCAGCCATGTCTCGCCTTTCAAAAATTCGAAGCGCCCTCAAATATGGGGGATTGAGCGATGAGCGCAGGGGCCTGATTACATGATTCTCGTTGGGCTAGGCTCCAATTTGCCCTTTTTGGGGCGGCCCTCCGAAGAAGTTGTCTCGGTAGCGATCGGCGCGCTCTCGAAACTGGGGCGGCTGGAGCGTGCCTCCTCCCTGTACAGGTCGCCGGCATGGCCGAACGACAGCGATCCGCCATTCGTGAACGCGGTGGCGGCGATCAGTGTGGACTTGGCGCCCCTGGCGCTCCTTGGCGCTCTTGGCGGGGTGGAAGCCGGATTCGGCCGCCGCCGGGGCGGGCGGAACGAGCCAAGAACGCTCGATCTTGACCTGCTCGACTATGAGGCCCGGATTTGGGTGAGGGCCCCGAGAAGCCCTCTTGAACTGCCGCATCCCCGGCTTTCAGAGAGGGATTTTGTTCTCGCGCCGATCGCCGAGATCGCCCCCGAGTGGCGCCATCCGGTCAGCGGCCTCCCGGCGCGGGCGCTTCTGTCGCGGCTGCCGGCGGACAGAACAAAGGCGATTTCGGCGGTTCGGACCTCATTTCTTGCGGCGCAATAGTTGTCTTCCCCCGCACTCGGGCCTATGTCGTCTCGATCCAATCCCCAGGAGATTAGATGGCTCGCGTCACCGTTGAAGACTGCGTCGAAAAAGTTCCGAACCGCTTTGATCTCGTCCTCCTTGCCGCTCACCGCGCCCGCCTCCTGTCGTCGGGCGCTGAGCTCCTGGTCGAGCGCGACCGGGACAAGAATCCGGTTGTCGCCCTGCGCGAGATCGCGGATGGCGGGCTGAAGCCCGAAGTCCTTGAATTGGACCTCATAAGCTCACTGCAAAAGCAGATCGATGCCGAGCAGGGCGAAGAGGCGTCCGCGTCCGAGCGCGTCGATGCGCCGGAGTTCGACAAGGTGACGGAAGAAGAATATGTCCGGGCCCTCAAGGTCTCCGGGATGACCACGCCCCAATCCCTGCCGAAGGGGTGAGCGCGGAGGAGCGCGGCAGAGTTCGATGCGTGACGACCGTCACGATGCAAGCGGCGCCGCCAAAACGCGGCCTTCCAACGTCGCAGCGCCGCCGGCTGACGTCTCCCCAATCAAAGCGAACGCCGAAACGGCGCGCCCTGGAGCTGACGCGGATGAAGCCCCGCCGAAAGCGCGATTCGGCAGACACGCGGGCGCCGATGGGCAGATGCCGGCGGCGGGCGTCTTTGAGGCCGTAGCGGCATCGCCGCCGGCGGCGCCCGCGACCCGGCCAGTCGGCTTCATCCGCCAGTTCGAACTGGTCGATCTGGTCAAGAAATACCATCCGGATGCTGATGAAGACCTTCTGAACCGCGCTTATGTCTTCGCCATGAAGGCGCATGGCGGTCAGGTGCGCAAGTCCGGAGATCCCTATTTCACGCATCCGCTCGCCGTCGCGCAGATTCTGACGGGCATACGGGCTGATCCGGCTACCGTAGCGACGGCGCTGCTCCATGATGTCGTCGAGGACACAGACGTTTCTCTTGAAGATATCAAACGTTTCTTCGGCGAGGAGATCGCCAAGCTGGTCGATGGCGTCACCAAGCTGTCTCAATACGAACTCGGAAGGGTTCCTGGCGTCGGCGACGCGCCGGTCGAAATGACGCATCATGCGGTGCAGTTCGAACAGTTTCGCAAGTTTGTCGTCTCCATGGCGAGCGATGTTCGGATCCTGCTCGTCAAGCTCGCCGACCGGCTGCATAACATGCGGACGCTAGGTTTCTTCGATGACGCCCAGAAGCGCGCGCGTATCGCGCAGGAAACCATAGAGGTCTATGCGCCGCTCGCCGGCCGAATTGGCGTTCATAAATTCCGCGAGGAGCTTGAGAATCTCTCCTTCGCCGAGCTCAATCCTGTCGCCTACAAGGCGATCAGCGAAAAGCTCCTTGCACTAAGGGAAAGCACGGCGGCGAAGGTCGCGGCGCTTGGCGAAGACCTGCGCGCGAACCTCAAGAAAGCGGGCGTTGAGGCCGACGTTCAGAGTCGCGAGAAGAAGCCCTATTCGATCTGGCGCAAAATGTCGGTGAAGAACGTCAGTTTCGACCAACTTGCCGACATCTATGCATTCCGCGTCGTGGTCGATCGAATTGAAGACTGCTATCGGGCCCTCGGCGTCATTCATGGATTGTGGCGGATGGCGCCCGAAGAGTTCGACGACTACATCTCGTCGCCCAAGCCAAACGGCTATCGATCCATTCACACCGCCGTGGTCGGGCCTCCGCGCCCTGGCGGCGAGCATCAGCGCATCGAGATCCAGATCCGCACGCGCGACATGCACGAACTCGCCGAGCGCGGCGTTGCAGCGCATTGGCAATACAAGGACATAATCAACACCGGCGGCGCGCCCGACGACATGTTCCCGCGCGCCCAGTACGACCCCTATGAGACGCCGCGGCGCCTCGCGGAAATGATGGAGCAGGGCGACGATCCTGAAGAGGCGCTAAGACACGCCAAGCTGGAGCTGTTTCACGATCAGGTGTTCTGCTTCACGCCCAAAGGCCAATTGATCTCGCTGCCCAAGGGCTCGACCTCCATCGACTTCGCCTACGCTGTGCACACGTCGCTCGGCGATCGCTGGATCGGCGCCAAGATCAACAAGATCTGGATGCCGCCGCGAACGCCCCTGAAAAACGGCGACGTCGTTGAGATTCACGTATCGGAGAACGCGCCCATACCGCAGGAGTGGGACAAGTTTGCGTTCACCGGCCGCGCGAAGGCGGCGTTGAAGAAGCGGGTGAACCGGCTGAAGCACGAAGAGAAGGTCGAGAGGGGCCGAAAGCTCGCGGAGGCGGCGTTCTCCGGCGCCAAACTGGATTTTTCGCCGAAAGTGCTGAAAGCCGCGCTGAAAAAGTTCAAGGCGACGCGCATCGAGGATCTGCTGTACAAGGTCGGCGACGAGAAGATCGAGGTGAAGGCCCTCGTTGCAGCGGCCTATCCGGGAGCCATCGTCGAAACAGGCGGCAAGATCCGGCCGGCCGCGCGCAAGAAGTTCGATCCGCAGGCGGCTCTGGTTGGGCTTCCGGCCGGCGCCCGCGTCCGCATGGCGACGTGTTGCTCGCCTGTGCCCGGCGAGCGCATTCTCGGAGTGCGCGAAGATGACGGCGACATCGCCGTGCACGCCATCACATGCGAGGTCTGGGCTCGCGAAGACCCGCCTGAATCGCAGCTCATCGATCTCGGCTGGGATAAGGATGCCGAGAAGCTGTTCGGATTTACGCAGGTCGAGGTCACGGTCCGCAACCAGATCGGCGTGCTTTCGGAGGTCGCCGGCGTTATCGCCAATTACGGCGTGTCGATCGCGAATATCAAGATGAGCGGGGAGAGAGGCGGTGACTTCGTCGTCCTCGTCATCGATCTTGAGGTGAAGAATGAGCGCCAGCTCCTGCAGATGCTGGCGGGCCTTCGCACCTCCTCCGCGGTCGTCGGCGCCGAGCGACGAGAGTCCGTTGATCATGAATAGCGCAGAGGTGCTGGACGAATTTGAGGCTTGCGGCGCGCTTCAGCGCGGCCATTTCATTCTCTCATCCGGCCTTCACAGCGACACCTATCTCAATAAGTCGCTGGTTTCGATGCACCCTCGGTCAACGGAACGCCTCTGCCGCGCGCTCGCCGCCAAGGCGCGAATGGCGTTTGATGGCGATTTCGGGTTTGTCGTCGCGCCAGCCATGGGCGCCATCATTTACGGCTACGAGACAGCGCGGCATCTTGGCGTTCCGTTCATGTTCGTCGAGCGCGTCGATGGAGCATTCCAGCTTCGCCGCGGCTTTCAGCTCGGCAGGGGCGCGCGCGTCCTTGTTGTTGAGGATATCGTTTCGACCGGGCTGTCGTCGCGCGAATGCATAAAAGCCGTGCGCGCGCTCGGCGCCGAAGTTGTCGGGCTCGCCTGCCTCATCGATCGTTCCGGGGGCCGGGCGGACGTGGGCGCGCCCATGGTCGCGCTTGCAACGCTCAATGTGCAGGCCTGGCCGGCCGACGCCCTTCCCGAGCATCTGAAAGCCATTCCGGCCCTGAAGCCGGGCAGCCGCAATGTCAGCCAGTAGTCGCCCGATCCGCCTTGGCGTGAACATTGATCACGTCGCGACGCTTCGCAATGCGCGGGGCGGGAAGCACCCGGACCCGGTGCGCGCTGCCGAGATCGCCATGAACGCCGGCGCCGACGGCATCACCGCGCATCTGCGCGAAGATCGCCGGCACGTTCGCGACGACGACATGCGGCGCCTCAAAGCGGAGATCGATCTGCCGCTGAATTTCGAGATGGCGGCGACGGGCGAGATGCTGCGGATCGCAAGAGAGATCCGGCCGCACGCCTGTTGCCTCGTGCCGGAAAGGCGGGCGGAGCGCACGACGGAAGGCGGTCTCGATGCGGCCGGTCAACAAAGCCTGCTTGCCGGGTGCGTCCGGGAACTGGGCGAAGCGGGCATACGCGTATCATTGTTCATCGATCCGGTTTCCGAACAGATTGACGCCGCAAGGAATCTTGGCGCGCCTGTCATCGAGATACACACCGGGGCCTATCACGCCGCCTGCGCCGCGGCCGACCCCAAGCGCATCGCGCGCGAGCTTGAGATCATTCGCGCCGGGGCGGAGCGGGCTGCCGCGCTCGGTCTTGAGGTCCATGCCGGCCACGGACTCGACTTCATGAACGTGCAGCCCGTCGCGGCGATCTCTCAGATCGTCGAACTCAATATCGGTCATTTCCTCGTTGGCGAGGCATTGTTCATGGGTCTCGCCGAGTCGGTAAGGGAAATGAAGAAGCTGATGCGCGATGCCCGTTCCGGCGGGCTTTATTGAGGTTGAGATGCTAACTGTCATCGGGTCTCCCGTCTCGCCTTATGTCCGCAAGGTTCTCGCGGTGCTGGCCCTGAAGGGTCTCGACTTCGAGATCGACCCCGTGGTCGCTTTCTATACTGACGATCGGTTTACGGAGCTGAACCCTTTGCGGCGAATTCCGCTTCTGATCGATGGCGACGCCGTCATCGCCGACAGCTCTGTCATCGTGCAATATCTCGAAGAAGGGCGCCCGGAACCGACCGTCCTGCCGGCAACGCCGGTCGAACGGGCCCGCGCCCGCTGGATCGAGGAGGTCTCCGATTCGCGCATGGCGGACGTCTTCCTCTGGCGCGTTTTTGCTGAAGCGATTCTCCTGCCGGGCGTCTTTGGACGTGAACGCAATCTTGCGGCGCTGAGGAAGTCGCTTGAAGAAGAAGTTCCGCCGGTCATGGATTATCTGGAGACGCTGGCGCCGGCGCAGGGCTTCCTGTTCGGGGCGTTCGGACTCGCCGATATTGCGGCGGCGGTCATGTTCCGCAACATGCGTTACGCGCGCTGGATGCCGGACCCCGCGCGCTGGCCGAAGTCCGCGCGATGGATCGCCGCCGCTGAAGCGCATCCGGCGCTCGCGAGATGCAGCGAATGGGCTGACGCGCTGATCCGCGTTCCTGTTCTTCAGCAACGTGAAAAGCTCAAGGAACTTGGCGTGCGCGTGACCGCGGAGACGCTTCTTGTTGATCAGGCCCCGCGACGCGGTCCGATGACGAAGTTTGTGTGACGCATGATCATTGGCATCGGCAGCGACCTTATCGACATCCGCCGCATCGAGCGGACGCTTGAACGGCATGGCGACCGGTTTGTGAAGCGCATCTTCACGGAAGTCGAACAGGCGAAATCAGACAGACGCCGCAATCGGGCCGCCTCCTATGCCAAGCGGTTCGCGGCAAAGGAGGCCTGCGCCAAGGCGCTCGGCACCGGCCTCAATCAGGGCGTTTTCTGGCGCGATATGGGGGTTGTGAACCTTCCCGGGGGCAAGCCCGCCATGGCGCTGACGGGCGGGGCGCGCGAGAGGCTTGAGAAAATTACGCCGCCGGGGCATGAGGCGGACATCCACCTCACCATCACGGATGAGTTCCCCCTCGCTCAGGCGATTGTAATCATTTACGCTAAACCCGATGCGGGGCGGGTGGCGGCGGCAGGCAGGTAAGAATGACAGTTGAGACAACGGGCGCCGGCAAGGCCAAGCCGCGTGAAAAGAGAAAAATGACGGCGAGCGAAGAGGCGTGGGACCTCGCCAAGACCGTGTTCTATGCGGTAGCGATCGCTCTCGTGCTGCGCATAGTTATCTTCCAGCCTTTCAACATCCCGTCGGGCTCGATGAAGCCCAACCTGCTCATCGGCGATTTTTTAATCGTTTCGAAGCCGACCTACGGCTATTCGCGCGCCTCGCTTGTCTATCCGCTGACGCGGCTCCCCATTCACGGACGCATCATGGCGCGCGGACCCGAGCGTGGCGACATCGTCGTGTTCAAGAACCGGAAAGACGGCAACAAGGACTATATCAAGCGAGTCATCGGACTTCCCGGCGACGAGATCCGGATGGTGGAGGGCCATCTCTACATCAACGGCGTCCCGACGGCGAAAGAGTTCATCGGCAACAAGACAGTCCTCTGCGATGGGAGACCCGCGGAAATTCCCACCTATCGCGAAACGCTGCCCAACGGGGTCGCCTATGTGGTCGATGAGTGCAATGGCGATCAGGGCGGGCTCGACAATCGCGGACCCTATCGGGTGCCGGCGGGCCACTATTTCATGATGGGCGACAATCGCGACCAGAGTCAGGACAGTCGCGTGCTGGAAGCCGTCGGCTATGTGGCCATGGATGACATCGTCGGCAAGGCTGAGCGGCTTTTCTTCTCGGTGGACGGCGCCAAGACCAAGCTCTGGGAAATCTGGAAATGGCCGTTCGCGATCCGCTATGACCGCATTTTCGATCCGGTGAAATGACAAAGGACGGGCTTGCGGCGCTGGAAGGGCGCATCGGTCGGACGTTCCGGGACCGCGAGCTTCTGGAGCAGGCTCTGACCCACTCGAGCCTGTCGGGCGCCGAGGATAGCCGCAATCTTGAAAGGCTCGAGTTTCTCGGCGATCGGGTTCTCGGGCTCCTCGCCGCCGAGGCGCTCTACAAGCGCCATCCCGACATGGCTGAGGGCGAGCTCGCGCCGCGGCTGAACACGCTGGTGCGCAAGGAGACCTGTGCAGCAGCGGCGCTTGAGCTCGGACTCGACACTCTCGTCCGCATGTCCGCGAATGAGGAAGCGGCCGGCGGCCGAAGGAAGGCGGCGATCCTCGGCGATGTGACTGAAGCGTTCCTCGGGGCGCTTTACCTTGACGGCGGCCTCGACGCGGCGCGCGCCGCCTTTGATTCATTCTGGACGCCCAATCTCGGCGCCCTGTCGCAGGCGCACCGGGATCCGAAGACGGCGCTGCAGGAGTGGAGCCAGGAGCGCCGACGCACGCCGGACTATGTCGTAATCGCTTCGGGCGGTCCCGCGCATGCGCCTGCATTTGAAGTCGAAGTTCGGATAGACGGCTATCAATCCGCACGCGGACAGGGGCGATCGAAACGCGAGGCGCAGGCGGAAGCGGCGCTCGCCTTCCTGCGCCGGGAAAAGATCTGGACGGATCGTGAGTGAAACGGCCCGCAAGTGCGCCGTTGTCGCGGTGATCGGCGCGCCGAACGCCGGCAAATCCTCTCTCGTCAACCGGCTGGTCGGGGCCAAGGTTTCAATCGTCACGCACAAGGTGCAGACAACGCGAACGCGGGTGCGCGGCGTCGCCATCCTCGGCGACGCGCAGCTCGTTTTCGTTGATACGCCAGGCATCTTCGCGCCGCGCCGCCGGCTGGACCGCGCCATGGTGAAGGCGGCATGGGAGGCGCTCGACGGCGCCGACAGGATGCTTCTCGTTGTCGATGCGCCGAGCCTCCTCGCCGGGCGCGAGGGCAGGGCTGACGCAGCGGCGCGGCGCGCCGGCGAGGATACGGACGAGATTGTTGCAGCGCTCAAAGCGCGCGGCGAAAAATGCGATCTGGTCGTCAACAAGATCGACAAGCTGGCGAAACTGAAGCTCCTGCCGCTCGTCCAGGCCCTCAGCGAGAGCGGCGTCTTTGCTGAAACGTGGTTTGTATCCGCGAAAGACGGAGACGGGATCGACGAGCTCAGGGCGGCGTTGGCCGCCGCCGCGCCGGAAGGGCCGTGGCTCTATCCTGAAGATCAGCTCTCGGACATATCGGATCGCCTGATGGCGGCCGAAGTCACGCGCGAGAAGATCTATCTTCGGCTTCATGAGGAGCTCCCCTATCAGGCTGCCGTCGAAACGACGAAATGGGAGCGCACCGGCAGGGGCGAGCTGCGGCTTGAGCAGACGATCTATGTCAGCCGCGAGAGCCATCGCCCGATCGTGCTGGGGAAGGGCGGACAGACGCTGAAGGCGATGGGAGCCGCCGCGCGCGCCGAACTCGCCGAGCTCCTCGGCGAGCCGGTGCATCTGTTCCTCAACGTCACGGTCAAGGAGAACTGGGCCGAGGACCCCGCGCGCTATCGCGCCATCGGGCTCGACTTTGTCGAGTGACTCCAGGCGGCTCTGCGTCGCCGCGTCGCGATCCTGACTTACAAGCGCCGCTCGTGGCGTGGGAGGCGCAGGCGGCCTGCGATCATCTGGGGCTTGGAATTGATAGCGTGATCGGCCTTGCAGGACAGGGATTCGGGCGGGCGGGCGCGCGCAGGCGATTCATGCATGCCGGCGGCGTTCCGTCGCTGTTCGCCCGTTGGGCAGATCTGACTCGGAACTGGATCGAAGGCTATTTGGCCGCTGCGGCGCGCTGGGCGCCGCGCGTCCGCCATAGCGAGTAGAGGATCGAGGCGGCGAGAATCGAGAGCGTGCCGATGAGCGCCACCATCGGGTCGAGCTTGGCGAAACCCATGGACTTGTCTAGGTCGAGGTCCTTGATGCCGAAGTTCCAGAAGATCTTCAGGCCGATCAGCACGAGGATGATCGAGAGGCCGAATTTCAGGTACTCAAACCGCTCCACGGCCGCCGCCAGCATGAAATACATGGAACGAAGGCCAAGTATGGCGAAGATGTTCGAGGTGTAGACGATGAATGGGTCCTGCGTGACGGCGAAGATCGCGGGGACAGAATCGATGGCGAACACGATATCGACAAACTCGACGACGATGAGCGCAAGCAAGAGCGGGGTAGCGAATGTTTTCAGGCGGGCATTCTTCCCATGCGGAAGCCTGACCAGGAAGCGGTCGCTTTCGATACGGTCGTAAACGGGCAGCAGGCGCCGCGCAATTTTGAGGATCGGATTGTTCCCGATATTCGGTCCGTGACTCTTGGCGGTCGCCATCTTGACGCCGGTGACGACGAGGAAGGCGGCGAAGAGGTAGAGCACCCAGACATATCTCTCGATGATCGCGGCGCCTGCTCCGATGAAGATGGCGCGAAACACAATCGCGCCGATGATACCCCAGAACAGCACCCGGTGCTGATATTCACGCGGAACGGCGAAATAGGCGAAAATTGTCGAGATGACGAAGATGTTGTCGAAGGCGAGGCTCGTCTCAAGAACGTAGCCGGTGAAGAACTGGGCGCCGGCCGTCCGTCCCTGGTCGATCCAAATCCAGGCGCCGAAGGCGACTGCGCACAGTGCGAACATGCTCCACATGAGCGCGCTCTCTCGCGCGCTCACGATCCGGCTCTTCTTGTGGAGAATTCCGAGATCCAGCCAAAGCAGGAAAAGGATGAGGGCGCCGAAGAGGAGCCACATCCAGACCGGTTTCCCGAGCCACGGCTCCGCCAGAAACGGAATCGCCGCCGCGTTCATCTTGCGCCCCTGAAATGCCCTGCCGCTCGCGCCGCGTCCGCGCCGTCGTCATCTGGTCAGTCCGACATCGCGCAGCCGCCGCATGCGCCAGAGGGGCCCGGACTCGAAGACGAAATAGGCGCCGCGCGTCTGTACTGAAAGGGGGCGGCGAAAATAAATCTCAACAGGCCGTTTTTGATAGCTGCAAGCTATCACGATCCGATGCTACGGACCGCGCGCTTCCTGTTCGAGCCGGGCCAGGAGCGAATCGACGCCGTTCTTGGCGATATAGGCTGCGAACTCCTCGCGTTTCACCAGCATGATGGAGACGCCCGACACAATGATGTCGATCATCTTCAGCGAGCCGTCCTTGAGTTTGCGAACCCGCCAATCGACATTCACGTTCGTGCCGTCCTTGCGCTTGATTTTCGCGCGCACGATCGTGTCTCTGGTGTTGAGGGCCTTGGCCTCGGACACCTCCATGGGGCGGCCGACCAGGTCCTTGAACTGCTGGGCGTATTGCCGGGTGATGTACTGCGGAAAAACGGCGTCGTAACGGGCGATCTGGGCGGGTGTCATCTTGTCCCGCGTCGAGCCGAGCATGAACTTCCCGACGACATCGAGGGCCAGAGACTTCTTGAGCACTTCCTGGAATGCGGCGATCTTCTGGGCGTCGGTCGCGCCCTGCCTGGTCAGCGCGGCCGTTGCATCCGCGAGCATCTGCCTGGCGAATTTGCTCGCTTCCTCGGTCTGCGAAAGCACGGGGGCAGTCGTCGCAGGGGCGGTCGCGGGGGAAGCGGCCGGAGCCGCGAACGCCGGGGCAAGAGCCGTCAGGGCGAGAAGCGCGGTGAGCGCAAGGCGGTTTTTCGTCATCAAATCAAGTCCTTCGGTCAGGAACCGCGCATCTAGGGGTTGAATGCGGCGTAAAATAGTCGGGAATCGGCTCGAAACCAATTGGGAATGGCCTCGGGCAATGACAACCGCGTGATCCGTCATTTTCGCCGCTCGCCGAAGGCGAAGGCCGCCGGCAGCACGATCAGGGCGCAGACCAGGGAGAAAAAGATGGCGATCGAGAGCAGCTCCCCCATCGACGCCGTCCCTCGGTGCGGCGACAGCATCAGACTGCCGAAAGAGGCGATGGTCGTGAGCGCCGAGAAAACGACGGCGCGCGGCGTCGCCGTGTCGTAGACGTCGCCGCCTTCCTTTATCTGCTGGTTGCGCAGAACGAGATGAATGCCGCTATCGACGCCAAGGCCGAGCAGAAGCGGCAGCACGATTACATTGGCGTAGTTGAAAGGAATGTCGAGGACAACCCCTGTAGCGGCTGTCAGGATCGCGGCCAGACCAAGCGGCAGGATCATCAACAGCACAAGGGTCACGCGGTGCACGAGGAGAAAGAGGACGACGGCGATGACACAGAGCGCGATCAAGGTCGCCTGCAGCATCGCTTGCGAGATGACATCGCCCGCTTTCTGGGTCTGAAGCGCGCCGCCTGAGACGTCCGGAAACGAGCCTTCTACGCTGCTAACGAAACGTTCGAGCGCCCGGCGATCGCGCAGGTCATCCTTGGGCAGAATATCGACGCGCCACATCCCGCCGGCGGAGAGGTAACGCTCCTTCAGCGCGGGCGGCAGGGAATCAAGGCTCACCTCTTCGGCGTTCATCTGCGCGCGCAGCAGTTCGACAAGGTGCGGCCAGTAGCGGAAGATATTGTTTTCCGCCCGGGCCGCCGCCTCCGGCGACTGTGCGAGTCTGCTCAAGAGCACGGCGAGCCTGGCGCCGGGCCCGTCCGTATAGGCGCCGGCCAGCCGCGCCTGCAGCCTTGCGGCGCCCTCGCCCGTTGATGTCTGCGGCTCGGGCTCCGCTTCGAGCGCGAAAACCAGCGAGCCTTGCGCATAAGAGATGAGGTCGAGCTTCTCTTCCTGATCCTTCGGCACGAAATCCGGCAGGGAGCGCGTGGCGCGAACGCCCGGGAGCGCCTTGGCGGCGGCCGCCGTAGCCTCGGCGGCCTCGGCGCTGTCGACAAGGCGCGTCAGGCGGTAGGGCGCGCTCTCCGGATCTGCGAACAGCATGTTGAAGCCCCTGACGGACTCTGTTTGCGGATCGCGGAGCGCCATCGGGTCGGCGTCGAAGCGCGCCTGTGGCAGCAAAAGGATCGATCCGAGCCCTATCAGGATAGTGAGAATAGCGAGGGGGTTCCGCAGCCGCGCGAAGACGCCCTCCTTGCGCTCGGAAAACTTCCTGCCGGCGGTCGATCGAGGATAGACGCCGAGGGCCGCTGGAACAAATGTCACGGATACGACAAGCGCGATCAGGACGCCGGCGCCGGCGATGACGCCGAGCTGGGCGATTCCCTCGAACTTGGTCGGGATGAATGAGAAGAAGGCGATGGAGGTGGTGATCGCCGCCAGGAACAGTCCTGGACCGACTTCCCGCAGGGAGGCGCGCAGGGCGCGCGGCGTGTCCTGCCCGGCGAAACGATGCTCCTGCAGGTGCAGGAGCAGGTGAATTGCAAAGTCGAGCCCGAGGCCGACGAGGAGCACCGTAAAGGCGACGGATATGAGATTGAGCTGGCCGACAGTCGCCGCCGCGAACCCAGCAGTCAGGGTCAACGTAATCAGCAGCGCGATCAGCGTGATGACGGAGAGGCTTATCGATCGGTAACAAAAAAGCAGAAGAACCGCGACGGCTATGAGCGACATCAGAAAAGAAAGGCCGATGCCGGTCGATACGGACTGAAGCTCCTCGGCGCGCAAGGCGGGATCGCCGGTGATCCAGGTCTCGACGCGGCCGTCGAACGCCGCATCCAGCTCCGCAATCAGCTCCCTGACTTCGGTGATTGCGGGCTTGGCCGGCTGAAGGCGCGAATAGTCTAGAACCGGCGTCACATTGACGAGCCTTGTGTGGCCTTCGGGGTCTGCGCCGCTGGTGTCGAGCGCCCCCATCCAGGAGAAGGGGCGCGGCTCGCCGGCAAGGCTCGCTTCGACGACGTCGCCAAGCTCGTCATAGATCTCCTGGAGCGTGTCCTTGCCGAGATCAGAGCGCTCGGAGAGTTCGTCATTGGTTGCGAGCTGCGAGAAGAGCGTGTCGGCGGTCGGCGACTTCACCAGCGTCTCGATCAGGCCGGACGCCTTGGACATCTGCGAGAGGCGGGAGGCGAGCTCCTCCTTGTTGAGATAGAGAAGTCCGTTCTGCTTGAAAAACGGGTCCTCCGCCGGAGCGAAGACGGCGCTGAAACGGGTTCCGCGAGTGAGGAGCTTTTCGCGCAGAGCGACTGCGAACGCGTCCGCCTCGTCAAGCGTTGGGGCCCGCACGATAATGACGAGGTCGTCCTTGATCTGCGGGAATGCCGTCCGAAGCTCCGCCGCGTTCCTCTGGAACGGCAGGTCAGGATCGAGCATCTGGCTCGTATCGGTATTCACCTTCAGGTTCTTGAAGGCGTGGAGCCCGGCGAAAGCGGCCGCGGCGACGAACAGCAGCGCGACCAGCCAGCCGAGCCGGCGCGCTCCCTCGGCCCAGACAATAAGAAATCGCGCAATGAACCGCAGCATCAGGGTTATACTCATCCATCCGGCGCCAGCCGCCGGTCCAGGTCTACTTATGCGAGTGCGCCCCCCGTCGAGCGCGCGCATCGCCCCCGAAACTATAGGGAGGTTCAACCCGAAAGGACAACGTAGATCGGTCTTGTCTCCCGCGCTTGCCCGGACTCGCGGCTGCGGCTAGTTCTCGGCCGTTATGGCAGTAAAAACAGATGTTTCGGCGGACCTTGCCTTCCTCGACGGCAAGCGCGGCGAGATGACGGCGCGCCTCAAGGATTGGTGCGCCATCAACTCCGGCAGCTACAACGTCGAAGGCCTTACGCGCATGCGCGCAGCCCTTCGCGCATGCTTTTCGGAACTTGGGGCCGAGGTCGAAGAGGCAACAGCCGACCGCCAGACGACCGTCACCGCGCAGGGGGAGCTGGAGAACCGTTTCGTCAGCCCTGCCTTGCACATTGTGCAGCGGCCGCAGGCGCCCGTGCGCGTGCTCCTTGCTGGCCACATGGACACGGTCTTCGGCGCCGACCACCCTTTTCAGTCAGCCCGTCTGATTGACGGCGACACGCTGAATGCGCCGGGCGCAGCCGACATGAAGGGCGGCCTTCTGGTCATGCTTTTCGCCCTTCAGGCGGTCGAGCGGTCCCGCCTTGCCGACCGCATCGGCTACGAGATCGTCATCAACGCTGATGAGGAGATCGGCTCGCCCGGCTCTGCGCGGCTGATGACTGAGGCGGCCAGGCGCGCGCAATTCGCCTGCCTCTACGAGCCGGCGCTTGCGGACGGCACGCTGGCCGGCGCGCGCAAGGGCAGCGGCAATTTTTCGGCGATCATCAGGGGGCGAAGCGCTCATGCTGGACGCGATCCGCATCTCGGGCGCAATGCGATCGTCGCCGCCGCCGAGTTTGTCTCGCGCCTCGCGGCGCTTTCCGGAAAGCGGGAAGGGCTGACGGTCAATGTCGCGAAGATTGAGGGCGGCGGGCCGAACAATGTCGTGCCGGACCTTGCCGTCATAAGCTTCAACGCGCGTCCCGACCTCGCCGAAGATGCGGACTGGTTCGAGGCCGAGGCGCGCGCGATTCTCGACGACATTGGCGGCCGCGAAGGCTATGACGCGCATCTTCATGGCGGCTTCAACCGGCCGCCCAAGCCGATGACCCCGGCGCTGGAGGCCTTCTTTGAGGCGCTGAGAAGTCTTGGCGCCGAGCTTGGGGTCAATGTCTCCTGGAAGCCGACCGGCGGCGTCTGCGACGGCAACAACATCGCCGCCGCCGGCATTCCGGCCATCGACACTCTGGGCGTGCGCGGCGCCAACATCCATAGCGCCGGTGAGATCGCGAGGCTCGACTCCCTCGAGGAGCGCGCGAAGCTTTCTGCGCTCCTGCTGCTGCGCATCGCAGCCGGCGACATCCCGAACCCTGGACTCCAGGAACGCGGGGAGAAGGGAGCCGGCGAATGAGCCACCCCTTCATGCGTCCGGTGACGATGGCCGACCTTCCGGCCGTGCACGCTCTCGCGGCGCAGGCGGGCGGCGGCATGACCAACCTTCCGGCGAATGAGAAGACGCTGAAGGAGAAGATCGCGCGGTCGGTCTCGAGCTTCGCGAAGAATGCGACGAAACCCGGCGGCGAATTCTACATGCTCGTGCTCGACATGGGCGGAAAGGCGATGGGCACGGCGGCTGTCTTCGCCTCCATCGGCGAGACCTATGGTTTCGTGAACTACAAGATCCACCGTGAGTTCTATTATTCGGAATCGACCAAGCGGCGAGTCGAGCGCGATGTGCTGGTTCCCACTCATGACTTCACGGACTGCGCCGAGGTCGGCTCGCTGTTCATCTCGCCTGAAGCGCGCGGTGCGGGGCTCGGCCGTCTTCTCGCGCGTTCGCGTTACATGTTCATCGCGCAGCGGCCCGAAATCATCGCGGATCCGGTCTGCGCGGAGCTGCGCGGCTGGCGCGCGCCCGATGGCGCGCAGCCATTCTGGAACGCCGTGGGCGGGCGGTTTTTTGATATGGGATTTGAAGAGGCCGACGCCTACAACGCCGCCTATGGCAACCAGTTCATCGAAGATCTGATGCCGCGCTATCCAATTTATGTCGACATGCTGCCCGAGGACGCGCGTCAATGCCTCGGGCGTCCGCATGACAGCGCGGTTGCGGCGCTGAAGATGCTGAAGGAGGAGGGTTTCGCCTTCAACAACTATGTCGATGTGTTCGACGGCGGTCCTCTGGTCGATGCGCGCCAGTCGCAGATCAGGACGATACGAACGAGCAGGGTCGGAAAACTCGCCGCCCTCGCGGAAAACGTGGATGGCGACGACTTTCTGCTGGCGACGGGCGCAGTCGCAACCTTCCGCGCGACGAAGGCGAAGGCAAGCATCGCAGGCGATGACATCACGATTTCGAGCGAGGTCGCCGCGGCGCTGGATGCAGGCGCAGGCAGCGAAATACGATGGGCGAAGTGGTGAGATGGTCCGGGAAGGAGGGGCGAGAGAATGACCTACACAATGACGCGCCGCGCCGCCATCGCAGCAGCCGTCGCCGCCTGCACGCCGGTCGGAAAGGCAGGGAGCCGGGCGGCCCTCGGGTCAATGCGTGAACGGCGGGCCGTGCATGCCGCCGTCCGATCGGGTTCGGAAATTCTCATCATAGGCGGGTTCGCAAACGAAGGAACGGGGCTGCAGCTGGTCGAGCGCTTCGATTCCGATCTCGGCCTGTTCGAATCCTTCGCGCAGCTCAACGCGCCGCGCATTCAGCCGCTGGTCGAGACGCTGAACGATGGGCGACTTCTGGTGCTGGGCGGGGAGTGGCGGTCGGGTCCGTCCACGGCGGAAATTCTCGAAGGAGCCGTTTTCGTTCCGCTTGGCGATATGAACGACGCCCGCAATGCGTCGGCGAGCGCCAGGCTTCCCGACGGTCGCGTGCTGATTTGCGGCGGACACGACGCGGCGGGCGCCATGATCCGCACGGCCGAAGTCTTCGACCCGGCGACGCGCCGGTTTGAGCGCATTGGCGACATGCAGTCCCCCCGCGCCGGGCATACGGCGACGGCGCTTCCCGACGGCAGGATATTGATCGCGGGCGGCGGAACGGAAAGCGCCGCCATCCGCGACGTCGAGATATTTGATCCATATACAGAACAGTTTATCGAAGCGCAGCCGCTGCGCCAGGCGCGTTTCAAACACGGGGCGGCGGTCCTTCCCGGGGGCGACATTCTTGTCGTCGGCGGGTCGCGGGCGGGCGGCGGCGCCGAACGGGGCCGTCTCCGCGACACGGAAAGATTCGACGCGGCAAGATTCGCATTCGTCGCGGGTCCGCCGCTTGTCGATCCCCGATACAAGCTTCTTCCGAGCACGCTCAGCCTTGATGATGGTTCGATCGTCGTCGCCAGCGGCGGCCTGCGGCCGGAAGTCCTTCGGTCCGGCGCCTCGGCCTTCGAGGCGCTGCCCGTCAACTTTGGCGCGCGTCGCGACTACATGGCTGCGGTTTCTCTCGCCGCCGGCAAAGTCCTCGTGACCGGGGGCTATGATGAAAGCATCGAGCCGACCGATGCGGCGTGGATCGTCAGCCTTTGAGGAGCAGCCTTCCTCGATAGCTGACAACGCCGCAGCGACATTGCGGGGTACGACAGCGGTCGCGGCGGGCCAAAGGGGAAAACAGAACGGGCGGCGGATCAGATCCGCCGCCCGGCATTGCTTAGGGTGATCCTCTTACGGGTTCGCCTTCAGGTCGAGGATGTAGCGGCCTCCCGAGGAGCCGTCGCCCGTGAAGTCGAAATCAGCGAAGGCGGAGACGGCGAGGTAGTAATCGCCGCTCGTGGTAATCGGCCTGGTAAGCTTCGAGAGCAGGCCCGCCCCGCCGTCATCGTCCGAGTCGATGAGGACGCCAGCGCTGTTGAAGAGACCGATAACCGTATCGAGCTGGCCGCCGACGATCTCGGCGTTCAGCGTTGTTCCGGCTTTCGCCCTGAAGCGGAAGAAGTCGACATCGGCTCCGGTCGGTTCGATCTCGGTGAACCGAATGATGCTCCTTGAGTCGAAGGGCAGCGGGATGGTGCGGGCGCGAGCCAGCGTTTCGTTCGGTTCGATCCAGTTGTCTTCATAGGAGTTCGTCGGAGAGTAACGAAGCAGCCCCTGCGCGAGATCGTTTGGATTGGCGCCGGTGAAGACTTCATAGACCGCCGGCTGGTTGAGCATGTTGATAAGCCGGCGGAAATACGAGCTGAGGTTCACGGCAGGTTCGGCGCCCGAAGTCACCGCACCGCCGCAGCTGACGCCGGCGAGGCCGTCGACGGCCGTCATTGCGCCATACTGGACATCGACGAGGTTGGAGCTGCGATAGATCGTGATCGAGAAGGTATTGCTGCCGGAGTTAAAAAATTCCGGCACCTGATCGTAGTGGACCGTGAAGCTGTTGGTCGACTCCCTGAAGAACACCGTTCCGCCAGCGCCGGGATTGAGATCGTCCCAGAAGGCTGCAATACGCGGCGGACCGCTGCGCATTTCGGCCGCCGACTCGCTGAAGTCGGCGTTCGACTGGCCGAATGTCAGATTGCCATTGGCGTTCACAAAGACGGAGTCGTATTCGACGCCGCACAGGCTGTAGACAAACGGCAGGAAGACGCGGGCGCTTCCGTCGTCGCCGACATTGAGCGGGTCGCCCGGTCCCGGCGTGTTGAAGATCACGTTCTTGCCTGATGCTGTCGCCCCTGCGGCCACGGCTATCCCGGTGAAGACGCCTGGCGGATCGCCGGTGCTGCCTTCGCCAGCGCCGTTATGGAACTCCTCCGGACCTGGGAGGGGCGCCAGCGGCGGCGTGCTGAAACCGCCTGCGAGGATCTGATCGACATACACGGCGTAAGTCGCGCCGGGGGTCAGGCCTTCAATCTTGTAGGTTCCGACTACTGGGTCGGCCTGGCTCGTGCTGTCCGTGAAGTCGCTTGAAATCGCTGACGAGGCGTCGTTGAACGGATCGGCGATGTTGCGGGCGATGACATTGACGCCAGTCAGTTTCGTCGCGCCGTTCGGCGCGAAGATCGTACCGCTGATGGCGCCGAAATTCGCCGCAAAACTCGCCGCTGGATATAAGGTAGAAAGGCTGGCGCGATCGTCGAGATTGAGGTTCTGCGTCCCCGATCCCGGTCCGAAATAGAACGGGTACATGGTTTCGATCGCCTCGCCCGCGGGGCTGGGCGCTGGTCCGAACGTGTTGGTCGGAGACGGGCCGGTCGCGTCGCCAAAGCCGACCGCCTGGCCGTTCACGACCGTGTGCGAAAGGTTCGAGTAGTGCCCGAACTCGTGGACCATGACATC
>CAYTVQ010000012.1:0-17712 GCA_964441615.1 uncultured Caulobacterales bacterium
ATGGCCGTTTCGGAGGATTATCCGGCCTTCATCGTGAACCGCATCCTGATGCCCATGGTGAACGAGGCGATCTACACCCTTTATGAGGGCGTCGGCACCGTCGAGGGCATCGATGCGGGTCTGAAGCTGGGCGCCAACCATCCGATGGGGCCCCTGGAGCTCGCCGACTTCATCGGTCTCGACACCTGCCTCGCCATCATGCAGGTCCTGTATGAAGGCCTCTCGGATTCAAAATACAGACCCTGCCCGCTGCTGGTCAAATATGTCGAGGCCGGCTGGCTCGGCCGCAAGACCGGCCGCGGCTTCTATGACTATACGGGCGAAAAGCCTGTCCCGACACGCTAGGAATATGTCAGTATACAGATAAGTCCGGCCGCAATCTGCGCGCGAAACCTTTGCAGAAAATCCTGACTTTCCTTGTTTTCCGCCTTAGGCCGAGGCGTTAGGATCGCGCGCCAGTTTCAAAGGAGAAGGGCATGGCTGTCGCCAAAGTGACGGAGATCATTTCCGGTTCGGAAAAGAGCTTCAAGGATGCGATGGAGCAGGGCATCGAGCGCGCAAGCAAGACTTTGAAGAATATCGAGGGCGCCTGGATCAAGGACCAGAGGCTTGTCATTTCGAATGGGAAGATCCGGGAGTATCGCGTCGTGATGAAGGTGACCTTCATTCTCGAATAGGCTCTTTGCCGCAGAGGACCGGCCGGCCCGTCCCGCAGGGAAGGGCGGGCTTCATGCTTCAAACGGGCCGTCGGCGCGTCTAGAAGGATGGGCGAGCCCCGCTTCACGCCGCTGCGGCGCGCTGCGCGCCGCAAAAGCTGCTTCCGCCAGAGGAAACGCCATGACCGACCGTCACAACCGACCGCATTTCGCCACGCGCGTCATCCATGCGGGCCAGGAGCCCGACCCGCTGACCGGCGCCGTCATGCAGCCGATCTACCAGACTTCGACCTATGCGCAGGAGAGCCCCGGCCAGCACAAGGGTTTCGTATACGCGCGCGGCCACAATCCGACCCGCTTCGCCTATGAGCGCTGCATCGCCGATCTCGAAAACGGGTCGCGGGCGTTTGCCTTCGCGTCCGGCATGGCGGCGATATCGACGGCGCTCGAACTTGTTCCGGCCGGAAGCCACATCGTCGCCATGGACGACGTCTATGGCGGCACCTTCCGTCTCTTCGAACGCGTGCGCAGGGCCTCGGCCGGTCTCTCATTCTCCTATGTCGATCTCACAAACGCAGGGAATCTGCGCGCCGCCATTCGTCCAGAGACGAAGATGGTGTGGATCGAAACGCCGACCAATCCGATGCTGAAGATCGTCGATGTCGAGGCGGTCGCGCGCCTTGCCCACGAGAAGAATCTGCTTGTCGGCTGCGACAACACCTTCGCCTCGCCCTATTGCCAGCGGCCATTGGATCTTGGCGCAGACATCGTCATGCATTCGGCGACGAAGTATATCGCCGGACATTCAGACGTGGTCGGAGGACTGCTGGTCGTGAAGGACAGGGAACTCGGCGACCGCCTGCAGTTCCTGCAGAACTCGATTGGCGCCATCCAGGGGCCCTTCGATTCATTCCTGGCGCTCCGCGGCGTCAAGACGCTGGCGCTCCGCGTCGAGCGCGCCAGCGCCAATGCTCTCGACCTCGCAGCATGGCTTGAGAAGCATGCCGCCGTGAGGTCGTGCATCTATCCCGGCCTCAAAAGTCATCCCGGACACGAGGTCGCGCGCCGCCAGATGGACGCCTTCGGCGGCATGGTGACATTCACGCTCAAAGGCGGGCTCGACGCGGCGAGGGCGATGCTCGAGCGCGTCGAGCTTGCGACGCTTGCCGAGTCGCTCGGCGGCGTCGAAAGCCTCATCGAGCATCCGGGCGTCATGACGCACGCCTCCGTGCCGCCAGAGAGGCGCAAGGAGCTTGGCGTCGATGATTCTCTTGTCCGCCTCTCGGTTGGCGTCGAGCATGTCGAGGATCTGCGCCGCGACCTCGACCAGGCGCTGAAGGGCCTGTAGGTCTCAGCGGATGTTCTCCCTCCAGGCAGGCCTTGCCGAGGCTCTCGACCGCGCCTTCGCGCCGGTCAGCAATTTCGTCAGCTCGATCATCTTCTATTCCGTGCCCCTCGGCGAAACCAAGCTGCCCCTCGTCGTCGTGTGGCTGATCGCGGCAGCGGCGGTCCTCACCGTGTCGCTGCGCTTTATCAATCTGCGCGGATTTTCCCATGCGGTCTGGCTTCTCATGGGGAATCGCAAGAGCGGCGCCGGCGCCGGCGGCGAGATCTCGCATTTCGCGGCGCTTTCGTCGGCGCTTTCGGGCACGGTCGGCCTCGGCAACATCGCCTCGGTGCCGATCGCCATCGCGCTCGGGGGGCCTGGAGCCGTCTTCTGGATGGCGCTCGCCGGCTTTCTCGGCATGAGCTCCAAATTCGCCGAGTGCGCGCTCGCGGTCAAATACCGCAAGATCACGCCGGACGGCCGCGTCATCGGCGGGCCGATGTACTATATCGAAGCCGTATTCGCGCGCCACGGCATGAAGACGCTGGGAAAGGGCGCTGCGATCTTCTTCGCGGTGATGGCGCTTGGCGGCTCCATCAGCCTCTTTCAGGTCAACCAGTCCTACGCTCAGTTCGCGAATGTGCTCGGCGTGACCGACCCGAACGCGCCGGTGATTTACGGCGTCGTCATCTCCAGCCTCGTTCTCGTCGTCATTCTCGGAGGGATCAGGCGCATCGGATTCGTGTCATCGGCGCTGGTGCCGATGATGGGTCTCCTTTATGTCGGCTGCGGACTGATCATCATTGCGCTCAACGCGGACAAGCTTCCTGGCGCGATCGTCATGATTTTCGAGAGCGCCTTCGGACTCGACGCTGCTGGCGGCGGGCTGGTTGGCGCGCTGATCAACGGGATCCGCCGCGCCACCTATTCGAATGAAGCAGGCGTCGGCTCTTCGGCGATCGCGCATGCGGCGGTCAAGACGGACGAGCCGCTGACGGAGGGCTATGTCGCCCTGCTCGAGCCGTTCATCGACACCATCGTCGTGTGTTCGATCACGGCGCTCGTCGTCATCGTCACCGGCGCCTATGAGCCCTTCCTGTTCAATCCGCCCGAGAAAGGGATTGAGATCACGTCGGCGGCCTATGCGAGCGCGTTCTCATGGTTTCCCTACCTGCTGCTGGTCGCCTCGATGCTCTTCGCCTTCACGACGCTCGTCAGCTGGGCGTTTTACGGCGCGCAGGCGGCCGCCTATCTGTTCGGCCCCTCGAAGGCGGTCGATGTCGGGTTCAAGGTGGCGCTGTGCCTCGTCCTGTCGACGGGCGCGGCGGTGTCGCTCACCTCGATCATAGACTTCATCGACTCGATGCTGTTCGGCATGTGCATTCCGAACATCATCGCGCTCTACCTGCTGCTCCCCGAACTGCGCCGCGACGTGAAAGCCTATGAGACCAAATACCTGAAAAGAGGCGCCTGAGACGGCTTTTTCAGCGCCGTGCTACGATGCTCGCTGCACGGAAGTTTCCGCCAGCCGCGCCAGAGCGCGGGTGAAGTCGTTGTCCGGGGCGCCATTCAGCTCCTCGACCGCGCGCGCCGCATAGCGCCGCGCACAGGCGATTGTGGCCTCGATCGCGCCGGTTCGAGCAAGGATGGCGCGCGCCTCAGCAAAATCCTCCGCACGATGGGCGCCCTCCCCAATCGTGCGCTTCCAGAATTTCTGTTCCTTCATGTCGGCGCGTTCAAAAGCATAGACGACGGGCAGGGTCATTTTGCCCTCGCGGAAATCGTCGCCCGTCCGTTTGCCGAGCGCGTTATCGACGCCGGCATAATCTAGCGCATCATCGACCAGCTGATAGGCGATCCCAAGTTCGCGCCCATAACGCCTGAACGCTGATTCCACGGCGGCGCGCGGCTCAGCAATAGCGGCGCCGGCATGGGTCGCGGCGGCGAACAGCGCGGCGGTTTTCGATTCAACAACCGCCAGATACATTTCGAATGTGGCGTCGAGGTTCTTTTGCGTCGATAGCTGAAGAACCTCGCCCTCGGCGATGACGCCCGAGGCCGCGGCCAGGATCTGGAGGACTTTCAGGTTGCGCGCCGCCACCATGAGCTCGAAAGCGCGCGAGAAGATGAAATCGCCGACGAGAACGCTTTCCTTGTTTCCCCAGATGACATTGGCGGTTTTCAGGCCGCGGCGGAGCAGCGAACCATCGACCACATCGTCATGCAGAAGAGTGGCCCCGTGGATCAGCTCGACCGCTGCTGCAAGCTTGATGTGATCGTCGCCCGAATAGCCGCAGGCGCCGGCCGCGGCGAGCGTCAGCATGGGGCGCAGGCGTTTGCCTCCCGCCGCCACCAGATGCCCTGCAAGTTCGGGGATCATGCCGACCGTCGAGCGCATGCTGCCGACGATCTCTGTATCGACCTTCTTGAGTTCGGCGCGGGTCAGAGCCTTGAGCGCGCCTACCGCCAGGCGAAACTGGTTCTCGCTCTGGGCTTTGACGTCTGGGGTTTCGGCCGTCAGTCCCAAGGGGATCGCCTTTTTGCGCGTGCAAGAGCGGGCACATTGCGAAAAGGCTCAAGAGGGGTCAAGGCAAAGCCTTGCGACCGAATGTCGGCGGCGCGCCGGAGCGTGGCTTTGACGCGGCCAATGGCCGGCGCCGCAATCGACTTTCACGCTTGTGCTCTCTAGAATAGCGCGAGAGGCGCCGGCTCGCGCCGCCGCCGCTGTGGAGGCGAAATGGGTCCAATCACGAGCATTGCAGCCGGCTTCGCCGTCGCGCTGGGCGCGGTCGCCCTCTATCAGGCGATGGGGCGCCGTTTCCGCGCCGCGAAGAAAGCGGTCGATGATTTGTACGCTTCGAGGGAGGTCATCGACTTCGAACTGGACCAGAAGACCGGCGTCTATCGCTGCAAGTAGGCGCAATTGGTGGGTACCCGGACTGGTTAATGCGTGCTGCGCCGCAGCACGTGATTTTCTTTATTCCCGCTTCAGAAGGCGCCATTAAGCTGTCGCATCGGTTGGGTACAGTAGCGTCATGGCGGAAAGACTCATTGATCCGGAGCGAATCCCTTCGCGGACCGCGTTTATCGACCTCGAGGCCTCGGGACTGTCGACGACCTCCTGGCCGATCGAGGTCGGCTGGGCGTTCGAACATGGTCCCCCGCGTTCGTTTCTGATCAGGCCCGATGCAGGCTGGCCGGAATCCGCCTGGAGCCTGGATGCCGAGCGCCTGCACGGCGTCAGTCGCGCCGATCTCGAGCGCGACGGAGTGAACCCGCGTGACGTGGCCGAAGCGCTCAATGCGGCGCTGGCGGGCGCTTCAGTCTGGTCCGATGCGCCGGACTGGGACGGTTTCTGGCTGTTCCGGCTCTTTCAGGCCGCGCAGATCAAGCAGCAGTTCGCGGTGAATGATTTCGGCAGGCTCATGCGTCCCCTCGCCGGCGCGCGCGAAGAAGCGGCGCTTCGTCGCGCAGCGCAAATCAGCCCGAGGCGGCATCGCGCCGGCCCCGACGCCAAGCATCTGCAAACGATCTACGCGCTGGCGCGCCGCCTGGCGCCCCACGCTTGACGGCTTGGGCCCGATTGGCGTTGTTCCGGCGATGCAGACTCGCGACGCTCCTGCCGGGGCCAGGTTCAAGATTCAGTTCGACGAGGGCGTCATGGCGGGCTGGCGCTGGCGCAGAGAGGATGCTGTCCGAATCGTCTTCTGCCACGCGACCGGATTTTGCGCATCCGCCTACCGGCTGATGCTGGGCATTGCCGCTGAGACCTTCGATGTCATCGCGCCCGATTTGCGGGGTCATGGCCGGACCGCTCTTCCCGCCGATCCTGCAACGCTGAAAAGCTGGGCCGTCTATGGCCGGGATATCGCCGCATTGCTGGACAGGCTGCGAACAGAATCTGCGACGCCTGTGATTCTCGCAGGTCACTCGCTCGGGGCTGTCGCAGCGACTCTCGCCGCGCGCGGAAGGGCCGACGTCTCAAGGCTCATGCTGATCGAGCCCGTGACGCTGCCGACCGCTGTCGCGGCGCTGGCGTCGACGCCCATCTGGCCTTTAGTGTCTCCGCATCTGCCGCTGGTGCGCGGCGCGCGGTCCCGGCGCGCCGAGTGGCCGTCGCGCGCGGATGTCGCCCGGTCCTATGCCCGCAAGCGCCTGTTCGCCGCCTGGGCGCCGGGGGCCCTTGACGACTATCTCGAAGACGGACTTGCGGATGCGGGCGCGGGTTGCCGGCTTGCCTGCGCACCCCTATGGGAAGCGGCGACATTTGCGGCTCACAGCAATGATTTCTGGGGCGCGGTGCGCGCCCGCCCGGCCCCGATGCAGGTGCTGGGCGCTGATAGTCCCGACAGCACCATCCTCTTCGGCGCTGACCGTCGTTTCGCACGGGCCGGCGTCATGCTGAGGCGCCTGTCAGGGGCGGGCCATCTCATACCGATGGAGAAGCCGGAGGCGGCCGCGCAGTTTCTGGCCGAGGCTCTCGACTGAAGCCCGATCGGATTGGCCGCGCCGCGGTCTCCGAGTGTTTGCCGCTTGGAGCTCTCCGGGCTTTTTGCTATGCGGACGCCCGAAAACGAGCCGTCGGCCTGCGGGCCGAGCGAAAGGAACGCCGTCATGAGTGAAACGCCGCAAGTCACCGGATCCATGCTCTTTTATCAGCGGCCGGAGCTTCTCAACCGGGAAAGGCATGGCGGACTCGGCATGGTGGCGACCGAAAGGCCATTCGATTTCTGCTCCAAGGCGCGTGCGGTGCCGATCAATATCACCGAAGTCGCGCTGGCGCAGAAATACTATCCGATCGTGTTCACGGCACGCGAGAATCCGGTGATGCTCGCCGTGCTTGGCGTCATCGACGACGTCAATCTGTTCGTCGATGACAAGGGCATGTGGGATCAAAGCCTCTATATCCCTGCCTATGTCCGCCGCTATCCCTTCGCGGTCGCCAACGAGAGCGGCGGCGACCGTTTTGCGGTCGTCATTGACGCGGCGCATGAGGGTTTCGTTCGCGACGGCGGTCAGGCGCTCTTCGCCAATGACCAACCGGCCGACGGCACCATGAGGGCCATCGATTTCTGCAAGCTCTTCGAAAACGAACGGGTCATGACGCAGAAATCCATGGAGCTGCTGCAGAAATTCGATCTCTTGACGCCGCAGCAGGCGAATTTCACGCCGGACGGCTCCTCCCAGCAGATTCCGTTCGCGGATTATTGGGGCGTCGATGCGGAGCGTCTCGGAAAGCTTGCTGACGACCAGATCCTCGAACTCTGGAAAACTGGTCTGCTGCCCGTCCTCTTCGGCCACCTGATGTCGTTTTCGAACTGGCAGGCGCTGATGAACCGCAGGGCCCAGCGTTTCGGCCTCACTCAGGCCAATGTCGCCATGCCCCTGAACCTCAACTGATGCCGAGTTGATTGGTGTTTAGCCCGATCTGCTGCATGATCGGCTCATGCTGAGGCTTTCAATTCTCGCCCTGGCGGCTGGCCTGCTGGCGTCGCCGGCTACGGCCCAGACCGTCGTCACCGGCCATGCGCAGACGCGACTCCTGCCCGAGCGCACGGCCGTGGAGCCGGGCGGGACCCTCTGGCTCGCGCTCGACCAGAAACTGGAGCCGGGCTGGCATGTGTACTGGAAGAATCCGGGCGACTCCGGCTTGCCGCTCGATCTTCGCTGGCGCCTGCCGGACGGGTTTTCGGCGGGCGAACCCGTCTATCCTCTCCCTGAGCAGATCAAGATCGGTCCGCTGGCCAATTTCGGACATTCGGGCGCCGCGACGTTTCTCATCCCGATCGCCGTTCCGCCGTCGGTCTCCGCGGACAAGGTCGCCATCGGACTGAAGGCCACCTGGCTCATCTGCGAAGAGATCTGCGTGCCGGAGGAGGGCGCGTTCTCATTGACGCTGCCCGTCGTTTCGGCGGGCGAGCCGCATCCGGAAGGGGCGCCCGTCGTCGCGGCGGCGCGTCAGGCCCTGCCTGTCCCCGTTGCGGCGACCTTTTCGGCCCGCAAGGGCGGGGTGATGCTCGAGACCGCTCCGCCGGACAAGTTCACCAGCGCCTTTTTCTTTCCGGAGACGGAAGGTCTGATCGAGCCTTCCGCCGACCAGGATGCCGTCCGCAAGGAGGGCAAGCTCATCATCAGGACCGAGGGCGGATTCGCCTACAGTCCCGAGAGGCTCGAGAACGTCAAAGGCGTTCTTGTCTTCGAAGGCGAAGACGGCGCGCGCTTCGGTTATGATATCGACGCCTCGGCGCGGGCTGGGGGCGCGCCGGCCGGGCCCGGACAATTGGACGGCGGACTTGATGGCGGACTTGTCGGGCTGCTTTTTGCGGCCTTTGTCGGCGGCATGCTGCTCAACATCATGCCATGCGTGTTTCCGGTGCTTTTCATCAAGGCGGCAGGTCTCGCCAAAGGGGTTGGAGCAGCGCCGGAGATCGCGCGTCGCGACGGCCTCCTCTATGCGGCCGGCGTCGTCGCCACCTTCGGCGCGCTCGGCGGCCTGCTGCTCGCCCTGCGCGCGGGCGGAGAGGCTCTGGGCTGGGGATTTCATTTGCAGACGCCCGCCGTCGTGCTTTTGTCCGCCTACGTGCTGTTCATGGTTGGGCTCAACCTCTCGGGCGTCTTCAGCGTCGGATCGAGCCTGCAGAATGTGGGCGCCGGCGCTGCGGCCAGAGGCGGTCCCTTTGGCGCCTTCCTGACCGGCGCGCTCGCGGTCTTTGTCGCCGCGCCCTGCATCGGGCCGCTCCTCAGCGCGCCCATGGGCGCCGCTGCGACCCTGCCGGCGGCGAGCGGCATGGCGATCTATCTCGCCCTCGCGCTCGGCTTCGCCCTGCCCTTCACCGCGCTTTCGGTCTTTCCGGCATTCGGTCGGTTATTGCCGAAACCGGGCGCATGGATGTCGGTTCTCAAGCAGCTCCTTGCTTTTCCGGTTTTCGCGGGGGCTGCATTCTTCCTCTGGGTTCTGACCGAGCAGACCGGAACGGCGGGTCTTGCCCGCGCGCTCGCCGGCGCCCTCCTGCTCGCCTTCGCCGCCTATGTGTTCGAGCGCAGCAAGGGCGGACCCCTCCCGTCGCTCTCCCGGGCGGCGTCGGCCGCCGCGGTCCTTCTGGCTTTGCTCGGCGCCGTCAATCTGAAGCTGGCGACGCCCGCCCCGGACGAAGAGCCGAGCTATGGCCGTCTCAAGGCGATCGCCTACGACGAAGCCGAGATCGAAAGCCTGCGGACCTCGGGACGCGGCGTCTTCGTCGATTTCACGGCCGCCTGGTGCATCACATGCCAGGTGAACAAGGTGACCGTGCTGTCAAGCAAGTCGCTGGCCGGCGTCTTCGCCGAGCGCAAGGTCACGCTCATGTCGGCGGACTGGACCAGGCGCGATCCCGTCATCACCGAGGCGCTGGCGCGCTTCGGCGCCAATGGCGTGCCGCTTTATGTCTATTATCCGCCATCCGGCGATCCGCTGGTCCTCAGTCAGCCCCTGAGCGAACGCGCCATTGTCGCCGCCATCGTCAACAACACTGTCGTAAGGAGCCAGTCATGATGAAAGTCGCGCTTTCGATTCTTGCCGTCTCGGCGCTTGCGGCGCCGGCCATTGCGGCGCCGGCGGTTGATGCGCCGGCGCCCGCGTTCTCGGCCATGACGTCCTCGGGAAAGACGATTTCGCTGGAGGACTTCAAGGGCAGGACGGTGATCCTCGAATGGACCAATGACGGCTGCCCCTTCGTGAAGAAGCACTACGAAACAGGCAATATGCAGGAAACGCAGCGCGCGGCCGAGGAGGCAGGGGCCGTATGGATTTCAGTGATCTCATCGGCGCCCGGCAAACAGGGCCATGCCGACGCCGCTCGCGCCAATCGTCTGACGACGGAGCGGAACGCGACGCCCGACTATGTGATTCTCGACGAAAGCGGCGCCCTCGGGAAGGCGTATGACGCCAAGACCACGCCGCATATGTTCATCGTCGATAAGGACGGCGTCCTGCGCTATGACGGCGCCATTGACGACCAGCCGAGCGCCAATCATGCGACCGTCAATGGCGCGTCGAACTATGTGCTTCTCGCCATGAACAGCATCAAGCAGGGCAAGCCGGTGACGATGAAGCGCACCAAGCCCTATGGCTGCTCGGTAAAGTACGGGTCGTAAGCGGCGATCGCCGCCTGGCGCGCCGCAAGTCTTTCGGCTTCGGCGCGGCGCTGGGCGCCGTCGATCTCAACCTTGAGGCCGAAGATGGCGCTGACTGCGGCCACGGCCGTCAGATTGGCGGAGATACGGACGAGGAAACGGGAATGCGTCTTGGCGCCTGACATGTCGAGACGGTAACGAATTGGCATTAAGTCCAACTGAGCGGCGTCCCTAAAATGCCTGTAAAATTGTCCGCCTCATGATCGATGTTACGGGCTGCGCTGAATGGGCGAGCCTTGGCGCGCATGCCGCCAAGGCGCCGCGGCTCCGCGACGCCTTCGCGACCGATCCTGGCCGGGCTGTGCGCTTTTCGCGCGAGGCCGCCGGCCTGTTCATCGATTTTTCCAAGAATCGCATCGATGACGAGATTCTGGCGCAGCTTTGCGCACTGGCGCGGCGCGCCGGGCTGGAGGAGGCGCGCGGGCGTCTCTTCGCCGGCGAAAAGATCAATTCGACTGAGGACCGCGCCGTGCTGCATGTGGCGTTGCGCGACCTGTCCGGCCGCGGCTACTGGACAGGCGGCGAGAATGCGTCAAGCCTCGCCGCGGATGAGCGCGCCCGCATGCGCGAATTCTGCGCGCGCATTCATTCCGGCGCTGCAACCGGTTTTTCCGGCGCCCCGATGGATGCCGTCGTCAATATCGGCATTGGCGGGTCCGACCTCGGACCCCTGATGGCGACCGAGGCGTTAAGGCCCTATTGGCTGGCGGGCCGCCGCACCGTGTTCGTCTCCAATGTGGACGGACGGCACCTCGCTGATGCGCTCGAGGGTCTCGATCCGGCCCGGACGCTGTTCATTGTCGCGTCGAAGACTTTCACGACGCAGGAGACCATGACGAATGCGCAAAGCGCGCGCGCCTGGTTCCTGGAGAAAGGCGGCAAGCAAAGCGATATCGCCCGGCATTTCGTCGCGCTTTCGACAAATTCAAAGGCCGTGGCCGAATTCGGCGTTTCCGCGGCCCAGACGTTCCGGTTCTGGGACTGGGTCGGAGGGCGCTATTCGCTTTGGTCCGCTATCGGATTATCGGTCGCGCTGCAGGTCGGATATCAGAACTTCGAGAGGCTGCTCGCTGGCGCCGAGGCCATGGATGTCCATTTCCGCGACAGCCCTATTGAGAGGAACGCGCCGGCGCTGCTTGCTCTCGTCGGCGTCTGGAACCGGAACTTCATGGGCGCCGCCGCGCATGCCGTTCTTCCCTATGATCAGCATCTCGCGCGCCTGCCGGCCTATCTGCAGCAGGCCGACATGGAGTCGAACGGCAAGAGCCGGCGCCTCGATGGTTCGCCAGTCTCTTGCGCGACCGGTCCAGTGGTATTCGGGGAACCCGGGACGAACGGCCAGCATGCCTTCTATCAGCTCATTCATCAGGGAACGGATCTTGTCTCCGCCGACTTCATCGCCGCCGCGCGCGTTGAGGTCGAAGTCGGGGATCATCACACAATTCTGCTCGCGAACTTCCTTGCGCAGACAGAAGCGCTGATGCGCGGCCGCACCATGGAAGAGGCTCGCGCCGAACTCGCAGGGGCCGGGTTCGACGCCGCCGAGGTCGATCGCCTCGCGCCCCACAGGGTCTTTCCGGGCGACCGTCCCACCACTTCCATACTCATGGAACGCCTGACTCCAGAAACCCTCGGCGCGCTCCTTGCGCTCTACGAGCACAAGATCTTCTGTCAGGGCGTCATCTGGGGGATCAATTCCTTCGACCAGTTCGGCGTCGAGCTCGGCAAGGCGCTCGCGGCGGCGGTCCTGCCCGAGATCGCGCTGCTGGGCCGGGAGGCGCCGGCTGCGAATGCCCATGACGCGTCCACAAACGGGCTGATAAACCGCATCAATCGCATACGCGCGGCCCAGCGGTAGGCCGCGGATCGGAGGGACCATGAAACGACTTCTTGCTGCAGCGATCCTGCTGCTTGCCGCCTGCGGCCGGCAGCAGTCTGAACCGCCGGCTCAGCCGGCTGCGGCGCCGTCGCCCGCCGAATCCGTTGAGGCCGATCCTGTCGCTGTGGAGCCCCCGCCCGCGCTTGCGCCGCCGCCGCCGACGCTGGCTGACGGCTTCGCATGGCCGGCGACGACTTCGCGCGCGAAGCTGGTCACGTCCATGGGCGACGTCATTGTGGAGCTCTACCCGGACAGGGCGCCGAGGACAGTTGCGAATTTTCTGCAATACGCGGCTGACGGTCATTACGACCGGCTCATCTTTCACCGGGTTGTCGGCGGCTTCGTCGTGCAGGGCGGGGGCTACAGCCGCAGCTTCATCGAGCGTCCGACGCGGGCGCCTGTCCCCTATGAGGGCGACAATGGCCTGCCGAACTACCGCACGACGCTGGCCATGGCGCGAACGCCCGATCCGAACAGCGCGACCTCACAGTTTTACATCAATCTCGCCGACAACCATGAAGAGCTCGACCACTTCGTCAATGATCTGGGGCCGCGTTACGGCTACGCGGTTTTCGGCCGCGTGATCGAGGGCATGGAGGTCGTGGATGCTATCGGCAGCGTGCGAACCGGCCCCGGCGGCCCGTTTCCGTCCGAAGTCCCGGTCGAGCCGGTGACGCTAATCCGCGTGGACGTCCTGCAATAGGCTCGTTTGCGGTTGCCGATCGGCGGGCTTCCCCGCTACCACCCTCTCCATGAGCAGAGCTGACACACTCAGGGCCCGGATCCCGCGCGGCTTTCGCGACCGCCTCGGCGCCGAAATCGTCGCCGAGCGCGAAATGCTGGCGCGCATCTCGGCGGCCTATGAGGCCTGGGGGTTCGACCCTCTGGAGACCCCGGCGCTCGAATACACCGATGCGCTCGGCAAGTTTCTCCCCGACATCGACCGGCCGAATGAGGGCGTTTTCTCATTGCAGGATGATGACGAGCAATGGATGAGCCTGCGCTACGATCTCACGGCGCCGCTCGCCCGCTTCGTCGCCGAGAATTTCGATGCGCTGCCCAAGCCCTTCCGGCGCTATGCGGTCGGTTCCGTGTGGCGGAACGAGAAACCCGGTCCCGGGCGCTTCCGCCAGTTCACGCAATGCGACGCCGATTCGATCGGCGCGCCGGCGCCGCATGCCGACGCTGAATGCATCGCGATGCTGGCCGAGGCGATCGAAGCGGCGGGCGTCGGCCGCAAAGACTTCCTGATACGGATCAATGACCGCAATGTCCTGACCGGCCTGCTCGAAGCGCTCGGCCTTGAGGGCGAGGGCAAGGCGGGCCAACGCCTGACAGTCCTGCGCGCGATGGACAAGCTCGACCGGCTCGGCGAGGCGGGCGTCCGGCAGCTCCTTGGCCCCGGACGCAAGGATGAATCCGGCGACTATACGGAAGGGGCCAAACTCAAGGACGCCGATATCGATCGCGTCGCCGCCTTCATGCGCGCGACCGCGCCGACCAACGCCGAAACCTGCGCGAGGCTGTCAGATCTTGTCGGCGGCGTGTCTGCGGGCGCGCGCGGCGTCGAGACGCTTGCGGCCATCTCGCGAGAGCTCGCCGCCGCCGGCCTCGACGAGACGCGCGTGAAGATTGATCTCTCCGTGATCCGCGGCCTTGAATACTATACTGGGCCCGTCTTTGAGGCTGAGCTGCTCGCCGCGCCGCTCGATGGGCAGGGTCGCCCCATGCGATTCGGGTCGATCGCCTCCGGCGGGCGCTACGATGATCTCGTGAAGCGGTTCAAGGGCGTCGAGGTGCCGGCCGTCGGCGTCTCAATCGGCGTTTCGCGCCTGCTCGCTGCGCTCGCTCTTGTGAAAGGCCGCGGCGAGGAGGCGAAAGGTCCCGTCGTGGTCCTCGTCTTCGAGAAGGAGCGCATGGCGGATTATCAGGCGATGGCCGCCGAACTCCGGCGCGCAGGTCTTCGCGCCGAGGTCTATCTCGGCGGCGCCGGCATGAAAGCGCAGCTCAAATACGCTGACAAGCGCGGCGCGCCGGCCGTCGTCATTCAGGGATCTGACGAGCGCGCGCGTGGGGAGGTCACGATCAAGGACCTTGCGCTCGGCGCCGCGCTCGCCCGCGAGATCGCCGACAATGTCAAATGGCGCGAAGGCCAGGCCTCGCAGGTCGCCGTTCCGCGAAGCATGATGGTTGAGGAAGTGAAGCGCGTCGTGGCGAGAGGTCAGACATGAACATCCGATCGGCATTCAGGATTCTTGCGTTCGCAGCTCTTGCAACCGGCGCGGCTGCGAAGCCGTTGGACGATCCCGCGCTGGAGGCTAGGGCGCAGCGCATCCACGAGAGTGTCATGACTATCGACACGCATGTCGATATTCCGCTCGACTTCGCCACCGACGCCGTCGACCCCGGCGGCTTCACCAAGTCGCAGGTCGATCTGCCCAAGATGCGGGCAGGCGGGCTCGATGCGCCGTTCTTCATCGTCTACACGCCGCAAGGTCCGCTGACGGAAGACGGCTACCGGAAGGCGCAGGAGGTCGCGTTTACGCGCCTGTCCGCCATCCGCCGCTTCGTTAACGCCTATCCGCAGGAGATCGGCCTTGCGCGCAGCGCCGCAGAGGCCCGCCGCATCGCCAAATCCGGGCGCAAGGTCGCCTTCATCGGCATGGAGAACGCCTTTCCGCTTGGTCCTGCGCCGACTCAGGAAGCGATCGACGATCTGGCGCGGCAGGGCGTGCGCTATGCCGGCGTCGCCCATTTCGGGCACAACCAGTTTGGCGATTCGTCCAATCCGAACACGGAAGGCGGCGACGCCGAAGAGAAGTGGGGCGGGCTCTCGCCGCTGGGACGCGATCTCGTCGGCATGCTGAACCGGGCCGGGATCATGGTCGATGTCAGCCATGCGAGCCGCAAGGTGATGCTGCAGGCCGCCGAACTCTCGAGGGCGCCGATCATCGCCTCGCATTCAGGCGTCAAGGCTGTGGCCGACAGCCCGCGTAATCTCGATGACGAACAGCTGCTGGCCTTGAAGCGCAATGGCGGCGTCGCGCAGATGGTTGCGCTCGACGTTTATGTGAAGCCGCTGAACGCCGCACAGAAGTCCCTGCAGGAGCAGATCCGCAAGGAGATGAACCTTGAAACCTCGGCCAAGCGCGCGGCGATGAGCAAGGAGGTCGAGGCCGAATATGAAAGGCGCATGAAGGGGATCTGGGACATCGCCCCGCGCGCGACGGTCTCCGACTTCGTCGATCACATCGATCATGCGGTGAAGGTCGCCGGCGTCGATCATGTCGGCATCGCCTCGGATTTCGACGGCGGCGGGGGCGTTGTCGGCTGGGAGAATGCGGCCGAGACGCTCAATGTCACGCGAGAACTCGTCAGGCGCGGCTATACCGACGCGGACATCGCCAAGATCTGGGGCGGCAACCTCCTGCGCGTTCTTGCCGCCGCCGAGAAGGCGGCGCGAGAGCTGCGCAGTCAGCCGTGATAGGCGGCCTCGCCGTGCTCTGCGAGGTCGAGGCCCTCGCTTTCCGTTTCGCGTGACACCCGTCCGCCGGTCACAACCCGGACAATGCCGAACACCGCCGCGCTGCCGACCCCGGACCAGAGCAGCGTGACGACGACCGCCTTCGCTTGCGCCAGGAGCTGCGCGCCGATCGCGAAGGCGGCCGTGTCGCAGGTCGAGATGTCGCCGTCGGCTGCGCAGGTCGCATAGTCGACGATGCCTGCGCCGCCCCAGGCGGGGTTGACGACGAAGGCCGTCCCGATCGCGCCGACAATGCCGCCGATGCAGTGGATGCCGAAAGCGTCGAGGCTGTCGTCATAGCCGAGGCGGTTCTTGATGGCCGAGCAGAAATAGAGGCAGACGGGGCTGACAATCAGCCCAAGGACCAATGCGCCGGCGGGGCCGGCAAAGCCCGCCGCCGGCGTGACGGCGACGAGGCCTGAAACGGCTCCCGAAGCCAGGCCGAGAAGGCTCGGTTTTCCCTTGGCCGCCCACTCGACCGCCATCCAGGAGACGGCGGCTGCGGCTGTGGCGACAAAGGTGTTCGCCATGGCGAGAGCCGCGTAACCGTTGGCCTCGAGATTTGAACCCGCGTTGAAGCCGAACCACCCGACCCACAAGAGCCCCGCGCCGACCAGAGTGAGGGTGAGCGAATGCGGCGGCATCGGCTCTTTGCGGTAATTATGGCGCTTGCCGAGGATAATCGCGCCAACAAGCGCGGCGACGCCGGCGTTGATGTGCACGACGGTGCCGCCCGCAAAATCGATCGCGCCGAAGCTCCAGATGAGGCCAGCGCGGATCGGCGCTTCAGGATCAGCGGCCACGGCGTCGGGGCCTGGCCACCACCAGACCATGTGCGCGATCGGATAGTAGACGATCAGCGGCCAGAGGATCGAGAACAGGACGACGGCGGAGAATTTCTTTCGCTCGGCGACGCCGCCGAGCACGATCGCCGCCGAGATGCAGGCGAAGGTGCACTGGAACATGGCGAAGACCAGTTCAGGGATGTAGACGCCTGTTGAGAAGGTCCCGACCACGCTTTCCGGCGTCACGCCGCTCAGGAAGGCGCGTGAGAATCCGCCGACAAAGGGATCGAGCGCGCCGCCATCGGTGAAAGCAAGCGAATAGCCGATCACAATCCACATGACGACGCCGATCGCGGTCACGGCCGTGACCTGGCTCAGCATCGAGACCATGTTCTTGGCGCGAACGAGTCCGCCGTAGAAGAGCGCAAGGCCCGGCAGAATCATCAGCAGAACCAGAATCGTCGACACCAGCATCCATGCGACGTCGCCCTTGTCCGGCGGCGACGCTTCCGCCTGCGCCAGAGCAGGCGAGACGATTGCGACCGCGGCCGTCAAGATCGCGACGCCGCGCGCCCAGCTCCGGCGTCCAGATCCGCTGTGACTGTTAGCGCCGGCAATGTCGATGGCTGCAACATCATGTCGTTTCTGCATTCTCGTTCGCCCCTTTGTAATTCGGCGTTCAAAGCGCGTCCGGTCCGGTTTCGCCGGTGCGGACGCGAACCGCCTCAAGAAGGTCGATCATGAAAATCTTGCCATCGCCGATCGCGCCGCTGCGCGCCGCGTCGCTGATCGCCTTCAAGGCGGATTGCGCGAGGTCGTCGGCGACGGCGACCTCAATTCTGACCTTTGGAATAAAATCGACCTGGTATTCGGCGCCGCGATAGATCTCCTTGTGACCCTTCTGGCGGCCATAGCCCCTGACGTCGGCCACGGTCATGCCGGAGACGCCAAGCGCATTCAGGCCGTCGCGCACAGCGTCGAGCTTCTGGGGTTTGATGATGGCAATGATGAATTTCATGGGACCTCCAAGAAAGGCCGTTGACGGACAATTTTTGCCCTGAACGATTCAGTAAGTCCGTTTATGCTGCGCTGCAATAGATTTTGCGCTGCGCCGCAGCAGAATTTTTCTCTTAGCAGAATGTGCTATTATAGCATAATAGGCCAATAGATTTGCATTTCGGCACATATTGTGTTAATTGGGCCACAGGGACTGCCAAACCGCCTTATTCCCGCAGGCAAAGGATGGTGCATCGCAACAATATTCCTTAGGCGAATCATCAGGCCGATCTGGCCGCAAATGAGAAACGTCACGGAGGAAAGGCCAGGAAGGCGCATCGCCCGATCGTTCCTTGTCAGGAGGATTTATGCGC